>NZ_JASCOM010000106.1:0-20303 GCF_029959925.1 Pseudomonas sp. PS02303 | reverse complement strand
GGCAAGCCTCGCTACTGCAGGTTTTGTATCGTTCGCTGAATTTGCATTCGTCATCAATCCTGTAGGAGCGAGGCTTGCCCGCGAAGAGGCCACCCCGTTCTAAATGGATAACCGCAAAGCCAAAGCCGCCAACGTCACCAACAACACCGGCACCGTCAACACCACCCCGACCTTGAAGTAGTACCCCCAGCCGATCTGAATGTTCTTGCGTTGCAGCACATGCAACCACAACAACGTCGCCAGACTGCCAATCGGCGTGATTTTCGGTCCCAGGTCGCTGCCAATGACGTTGGCATAAATCATCGCTTCCTTGACCACTCCCGTGGCCTGGCTGGCATCGATCGACAGCAAACCAATCAACACCGTCGGCAAGTTGTTCATCATCGACGACAACAGCGCCGTCAGCACGCCCGTGCCCATCGCCGCGCCCCAAACGCCGTACTGCGCGAACCCGTCCAGCCACCCCGCCAGATACCCGGTGAGCCCGGCATTGCGCAGGCCATAGACCACCAGGTACATGCCCAACGAGAAAATCACGATCTGCCATGGCGCTTCTTTCATCACCTTGCGCGTGGAGATCTTGTGGCCACGGGCGGCGATGGCCAGCAGCAACGCGGCACAGACAGCGGAGATGGCGCTGATCGGAATGCCCAGCGGCTCAAGGGCGAAGCAGCCAATTAACAGGATGGCCAGCACTGCCCAACCGGCATAAAACGTCGCCTTGTCATGGATCGCCGTCGACGGATGTTCCAGTTGCTCGGGGTCGTAAGCCTTGGGGATGTCACGACGAAAAAACCACATCAACATCGCCAGCGTGGCGGCGACGCTCACGAAGTTGACCGGAATCATCACCGCCGCATAGCGGTTGAAGGTGATATCGAAGTAGTCCGCCGAAACGATGTTCACCAGGTTCGACACCACCAACGGCAGGCTCGCGGTATCGGCGATGAAACCGGCGCCCATCACGAATGCCAACGTCGCCGCCGGGGAAAAGCGCAGCGCCAGCAGCATGGAAATCACGATCGGGGTGAGAATCAGCGCCGCACCGTCATTGGCGAACAACGCCGACACCAGCGCCCCGAGCAGCACCATATAAGCGAAGAGTTTGCGCCCGCTGCCCTTTCCCCACCGGGCCACATGCAAGGCTGCCCAGGCAAAGAATCCCGCCTCATCCAGCAACAGACTGATGATGATCAGCGCCACGAAGGTGCCGGTGGCGTTCCAGATGATCTGCCACACAATCGGGATATCAGCCAGGTGCACCACCCCGAAAATCAGCGCCAGCACGGCGCCGAATGTCGCACTCCAGCCAACCCCCAGGCCTTTGGGTTGCCAGATCACCAGGGTGATGGTCAGCAGGAAAATCAGCGACGCTATAAGCATGCGGGTACACGCCTCTGGAAAAACGAGGCGTGAATATATGGAATTCCGAATATGCAGTAAAGCAAAGACTGAACAACCTGGCAGCTGCTACGGGGGATGTGTTGCGTTCAGGTCACTCTTTCTTATGCTGCTCGACCCATTTGCCATACGCATTGATGAAATTCTGCAAGAACGGCCTCACCGATTCGGACAATTTGCCCGACTCATCGAACGCCGAACCTGCGCCCCCCAGATAGGCTTCCGGCTGCTGCATGCACGGCACGTCCAGAAACACCATTGACTGACGCAAGTGATGGTTGGCCCCAAACCCGCCGACAGCCCCCGGCGAAACGCTGATCACCGCCCCTGGCTTGCCGCTCCAGGCGCTCTTGCCATAGGGACGCGATCCCACGTCAATCGCATTCTTCAGCGGTGCCGGCACCGAGCGGTTGTATTCAGGGGTGACGAACAGCACTGCGTCGGATGAACTCACTTGTTGTCGGAAAGTGCTGTAGGCTGCCGGCGGTGAAGTCCCGTCAATGTCTTCGTTGTAGAGCGCCAGATCGCCGATTTCGACGATGGTGAGCTTGAGATTGGCAGGCGCCAGGTCGGCCAGGGCCAGCGCAACCTTGCGGTTGATTGATTCCTTTCTCAAGCTGCCGACCAGTACGGCGATCGTGTAGACGTTGCTCATTGAAGATTCTCGACTGTTCGATGGGAAAGACTTGTAGTTATAGATGACGATTCACCCAGTGGGCTGTTGAATTCACCGCCCCTGACTATTTTTTTCCTGTAGGAAAACTTACTTCGCTTAACCACGGTCTACAGAACCGCAAATTGAGTGATTTATCTCCAGAGGTTCTAAGCAGATGGCAGCAGTACTCGTCGGTCAGTTCCATGCAAGAGACGCGGAAGGCCGCGTTTATTCCGTGCATGAGTTCCAGGAATCCACCCCCTCGCATGACGGCCTCACTGGCTCGGCGCCTGTGACCACCTACAAACTGGCTATTGGCGATCGCGTCGATAAGCTCGACGACAACCAGTTTCAGCTGGTGCAATCGAAAATCACCATCGTGCGCGAGCCCGACACCTATATCGGCAGCCGGCCGGCAATCACCACCGCCTCATAACCCCGCGTTATGAGCAGAAGTCATATGCGCGCACTTGAGTTAGGATTCAGTCACTGACTCCCTCACCTGCTGAACATGGACTTCACGCATGCGTTTACGTCATATCGAAGTGATCCACGCGCTCTTGCAGACCGGTCATCTGGGCACCGCCGCGGAATGGCTGCAGTTGCCGGTGGCCGAGGTCGAAGGCATTTTGCGCGACGCCGAGGATCAGTTGGGATTCATGCTGTTTTCCAGCGTGCGTGGACGTTTGCAGGCGACGCGCGAGGCGCGGGAGCTGCAGGTTGAAATCGCCCGCGTGTATGACGCGCTTGAACCGGTCCAGCGCCTGGCCAGCAGCCTCAAGCAGTATCAGGCGCACCCGCTGCGCATCATCTGCACCCCGCCGCTGGCCCAGCAGTTATTGCCCCACAGCATCGCCGCCCTGCGCCGACGCCTTCCCGATGCGGCTTGCACCCTGCTGAGCCAACCCACCCGCGAGATCGTCAGAAGCCTGCTGCTGCGTGAAAGCGATCTGGGGCTGAGCCTGCACGATCCCGACCACGCCGACATCTATTGCCAAGTGATTGCCCAAGGCAAGCTCCAGCTGTTGGCGCCCCATGGCTGGCTGCAACCGAAACAGAAGTACATTTCGTTGCAGGACCTGGCCGGCCAGTCGATGGTTGGCCTGGAAGGTCATGATCCGCTAAGCCCGGCGCTCGATAACAAATTGCATGCCTTGCGCCCTGCCCCGGTCATCCAGACGCGGGTGCAAACTCATCAGATGATGCGCAGCATGGTCGAGGCCGGCGAAGGCCTGGCGATTGTCGACCCCTTCACCGCCCTTGGGGCCAAGTCGAGCGGCCTGGATGCCTGCCCATTGGCGCCTGCGGTGCCGATCAGCCTCTATGCCCTGACCCTGAAGAACGGCGAGCCCATGCCCGCCGTTCAGGTGCTGCTGGACATCCTCACGGAACAAGCCGTGGCGATGTTGTCGAGCTGAGCGGGTTTTCCAGCGGATTATCGAACAGGCGATACCAGAACAGCGCGACTTCGGCGGTGTTCGGGTCGATGCCGCGATAACGCAGATGATCGATCCCGCCTATCACGAAACCACAGCGCTCATAGAGTCGACAGGCGCCCAGATTGTTGTTCTGGGTTTCGAGCATGATGCCCGGCAACTTCTTCTTGCGACTCCAGAACTGCGCCACATCCAGCAACGCCTTGGCCACACCGTGACGGCGCGCTGGCGCATGCACGGCCAACTCATCGATATGGGCAAAGCCGTTCCAGTTGGTGCTGACCACCAGATGACCGACGGGCTCGTCATCGAGATAGGCCATGAACACCGCACTGTCGGCGGCATCGCGAAAACTGCTGAACTCCTCGGGATCAATCCCGTAGCACTTTCGATAAGGGGTGATCGGCGTGACCCGCCACTGCTCCACCGGTTTGCCGATTTCAGCTGCACCATAGGCCGCGACTTCAAAACTGAAATCGCTGCCCCAGATATAGGGCGCAAACCCCTCATCGGCGACACGCACCGAGAGGCCTGGGTATTTGGGATTCATGATCGGTTGCATGCTGGGAAAGGTCCTCATTCCTTGATGCAATCGACGGTGTAATGCCGTCCATTGCCCTCGTCTTCGTGTTGCAGTCCGTGCACATCAACGACAAACCCGGGGAAGCTGCTGTCAAACGTGCGAGCAAACGACAGGTAATCGATGATCGACCGGGTCGACTCGGTGAACCGCTCCCCCGGCATGATCAGCGGGATGCCGGGTGGGTACGGCACCAGCATCACCGCGGCAATTCGCCCTTCCAGGGCATCAATCGACACTGCCTCCACCTCTCCCCGCACCAAATGATCATAGGCGTCAGCCGGCTTCATGGCGATTTCCGGCAACACGGTGTACATGCGCTTGAGGTGTTTGGCCGTGGCATTGCTGCGATAACAGGCGTGCAGTTGATCGCACAAATCCCGCAAACCCATGCCCTGATAACGCGCGACGTTCTGTTGCGCCACGCATGGCAGGCACGTCGCCAGACTGACATTGGCGTCGTAACTGCGCTTGAACTCCAACAATTCGGTCAGCAACGTGCTCCATTTGCCCTTGGTGATGCCCATCGAGAACAGCACCAGGAATGAATACAGGCCAGTCTTCTCGACCACCAGCCCGCGCTCCCAAAGGAACTTGCTGACCACCGCCGCCGGAATCCCGCGTTCGCTCAGCGCACCGCCCGCCGTCAGGCCAGGCATCACCAAGGTGACTTTGATCGGATCAAGCAACACGTAATCGTCAGTCACCCCACCAAAGCCATGCCAGTCGGCGTCGGGTTGCAGCAGCCAGTCTTCGGTGACCACACGCTCGATGCCTTCCACCGACGGTGGCTGCCAGATAGAAAACCACCAGTCGTCCGCAGCGATGTGCTGGCGCAGATTGGCCAGCGCCCGGCGAAAACTCAGGGCTTCGTCGAACATTTCCTGCAACAGCGAACGCCCGGCCGGGCCTTCCATCATCGCCGATGCCACGTCCAGCGAAGCGATGATGCTGTACTGCGGCGACGTCGAGATGTGCATCATGAATGCTTCATTGAAGCGATCGCGATCCAGTTGCCGCGCACCCCCGTCCTGGACATGAATCATCGAGGCCTGGCTGAACGCGGCCAACAGTTTGTGTGTGGAATGCGTGGTGAATACCAGCGGGCTGTCTTCGCTACGGGACGTGCCCATGCCATAACGACCGGCGAAAAACTCGTGGAACGCCGCGTAGGCGTACCAGGCCTCGTCGAAATGCAGGACCTCGACGCTGTTGCCCAGGCTCTGCTTGATCAGTTCGGCGTTGTAGCAAAGGCCATCGTAGGTCGAATTGGTCACCACGGCCAACTTGACCTTGAGCTCACGCCCCTGGGTCAGCGGGCTGGCGTCGATCTTTGCCTGAATCGATTCGCGGCTGAACTCGCTCAGCGGAATCGGTCCGATGATCCCCAGTTCATTGCGTTCCGGGCACAGGTACAACGGGATCGCGCCGGTCATGATGATCGAGTGCAGTACAGACTTGTGGCAGTTGCGGTCCACCAGCACCAGGTCATCGCGAGCGACCATCGAATGCCAGACGATCTTGTTGGCAGTCGAGGTGCCATTGATCACGAAAAAGGTGTGATCGGCGCCGAAATTGCGCGCCGCCCTGGCTTCCGCTTCAGCGAGCGGGCCGGTGTGATCGAGCAAGGAACCCAGTTCCGGCACCGACACCGACAAGTCCGAACGCAGGGTGTTTTCCCCGAAAAACTGGTGAAACGCCTGCCCCACCGGGCTCTTGTGATACGCGACGCCACCGCCATGGCCGGGTGTGTGCCAGGAATAGTTGGAATCGGCGGTGTGTTGCACCAGCGCCTTGAAAAACGGCGGAAGCAAACCATCCAGGTATTTACGGGCCGCCCGGGCCACTTGCCGCGCCAGAAAGGGCACGGTGTCTTCGAACAGATAGAGAATGCCGCGCAGTTGATTGAGTTCGGCCATGGCATCGGCCGGGGCGTTTTCCAGCGTGACCTGTTCGCCCAGCGCAAAGATCGGCAAGTCCGGCGCCCGCACTCGCGCCAGGCCGATCAGCTCGGCCATATTGTGTAACAAATGAGAGTGGACGCTGGCGTCTTCGGCGGCGATCAACATGCAGGAAAGGCCGTGATGGGTCGAAGCGACCAGCCGCCCTTCGGTGTAGTCCACCGCCGAAACGATGCTGAAGCCTTCCTGCTCCAGTTCCCGGGCGATGCCACGCACGCGATCACCGGCGACGGTGTCGGCCTTGATGTCGCGATGCACGATCAAGACCGGGAATTTCAAATCTTTATACATGAGGCTCAGTGTCCTGAGGCTGCAGACCGTGGCCTGCCAATATGCTCAGGGTAGAGGGTTGAAGCGGATGTGGCGAGCGACGATGCCCTGAAGCGGGTCAATGAGTGCACCATCATGTGGCCATCAACTCTCCAACATTCAGCAGGGCTACTTGTGGCAAGGAAGCTCCCTCACCACAAAAGCCCTGTTACATCTGATTCGCCTCAAGCCTGCGCCTTGGCCTCGACCAACTGCTGCCACAGCGACGGGGCGCCGGCGGACTTGGCGATGGCTTCCAGGCGTGCCACGTGCCGGGCCAGGTCATCTTCGCTGGCGGGGATGATCCGGGTCGGCTGGCGGTCGGCCGGCAAGCGGCGGATTTCGGTGGCGGAGTTGTCAGCGCCTTCGCCGGAACCGTTGCCGTCGGACGCATTACCGGCCAGTGACAGGCTGGTCTGGCCGCCGGTCATGGTCAGGTAAACGTCGGCGAGGATCTCGGAGTCGAGCAAGGCGCCGTGAAGTTCACGACCGGAGTTGTCGACGCCATAACGTTTGCACAACGCATCGAGGCTGTTGCGCTGCCCCGGGTGACGTTCCCGGGCCATCATCAGGGTGTCGAGGATCGAGCAGTGTTGCGTGATGTCCGCACGGTCGTGCTGGCCCATCAGGGCGAATTCGTTGTTGATGAAGCCAACGTCGAACGCCGCGTTATGGATGATCAGCTGCGCGCCTTTGATGAATTCGAAAAACTCATCGGCCACTTCAGTGAACCGCGGTTTGCCCACCAGGAATTCGTTGGTAATGCCGTGGACGCCGATGGCGCCTTCGTCACTCTCGCGATCCGGTTGCAGGTAAACGTGGAAATGCCGGCCCGTCAGGCGCCGACCGATCAACTCGACACAACCGATTTCGATAATCCGGTGGCCGTCGGTCACCGGCATGCCGGTGGTTTCGGTATCGAGTACAACGGATCTGGTGGCCATCAGTGCTCAGCTCTCAACGGGTCAATCGTGCAAAAGCGGCGATGTTAACACGCTCGCGGGATCCGGCGCGCGCACTGCCAGGTGACGGGCGCTCATGCAGTTTTTAACAATCATTAGCAATGTTCATAAAGTCTGGAAGCCGATGGATTGCTAGCGTGCACCCCTTGCTTACCCAGGGTTCGAAATCGTCATGAAGACTGCACGGCTGGTTTTATTGAGTACCTGTTTGCTGGGTTCCGGCGCCCACGCCACCAGTTTTGTCATCAGCACAGACGTCACTGTCAGTCTGACGATGAGCTCCACCAAAGGCACCAGTGGCTCATTCAGCGACGACAAGATCGTACTGGCGGCCAAGGATGATGCGGCGGCGTTTGTGGCGAGCGAGGGGGTGATTCGCGGGGCGCGGATCCAGGCGGCGTTTTTGCGGATTCGCGGGGTGGTCAACGAACCGTATTCAGACCAACAACTGGCCACCGCGATCTTGATGCTGTGACGCCCCGCAAGAGCGAAGCTTGCTCGCGAAGAACGATAACCCGGTCTCTCAGTTACACCGCGGCGCTTTCTTCGCGGGCAAGCCTCGCTCCTGCATGGATCTCCGGCAGACAGTGCTCGCGAAGGGCGGCACTACCGATCAAGCCTGCTTGTACCCGCGCACTTCATCCACGCCACGGTTGGCCAGTTGGTCAGCCCGTTCGTTGCCATGGTGGCCGATGTGCCCGCGTACCCATTTCCAGGTGACGTTGTGGCGGTTGACCTGCTCATCCAGCAGTTTCCATAGGTCAGCGTTTTTGACCGGTTCCTTCGCCGCCGTTTTCCAACCGCGCTTCTTCCAGTTGTCCATCCACTCGTTGATGCCTTTCATCACGTACTGGGAGTCGGTCACCAGCAGCACGTCGCAGGAGCGCTTGAGTTCTTCCAGGCCACGAATCGCGCCCATCAGCTCCATGCGGTTGTTGGTGGTGTTGGCTTCGCCGCCCCACAGCTCCTTTTCAATGCCTTTGCACACCAGCAACGCGCCCCAGCCGCCAGGGCCAGGGTTGCCTTTGCAGGCGCCGTCGGTGAAGAGTTCTACGCTATCGCTCATGCCAATCTATCCAGAAAATGCGGTGGCTCGCCGATCAGTGACCGACGATGCCCGAGGCCGGGGCGAACCCGGCCGGGAAAATAAAGAGTGTATTACGGCTCGATGTTACGACGGTTGACCTTGGCCATCGGCAATGGAATCAGCTTGCCCATCGGTTCGCGCCGCTCCTGACGGACGGGTCGCAGGCCAACAACGATCTTGCGCGCCACCAATAAATAGAAGCCGCCGCCCGACAGTTGCCAGTCACCGGCCTTGCGCTCCCAACCGGCCAGGCGTGCCTGCCAGGCGGGTGACGCAAGCGGCGGACGATAGCACCCGAAGCGGCGTTTCTCCAACGCGAAGCCCAGCAGGTTCAGCCAGTCGCCGACCCGCGACGGTGAGATGCAGCGCGCCTTGCGCAAGCCGTCGTGAGCGAACACATGGCGCAAGCCCCAGCTGCTCCAGGGGTTGATCCCGATGATCAGCAGATGCCCGCCGGGCCGCACGCTGCTCGCGGCTTCACGCAGCAAGCCGTGGGGCGACAGGCAGAAATCCAGGCCGTGCTGCATCACCACCACATCAGCGGCATGCTCGCTCAACGGCCATGCCTGCTCTTCGCAGACGATCTCGACCCCCGGCAACGGCGCGCCAAGTCGCACATTACGCTGAACCTGGGGTGCCGACGGCGGTGTCTGGGCCGACGGGCCGTAATGCACCAGATAGCCACCGAAGAAGCGGCCCAGCTCGTCTTCGAGCATGCGCCGCTCTTCGTCCAACAGAAATTGCCCGATGGGCCCGGACAGCCATTCACGGGCCGCGCTGATCAAATTCAGCCACTCAGGATCGGCCTGAGCGAACGCTTTATCGGTCATTGCATTCTCCAACGCGCCAGGAAGTTCTAAGATGCGCCATTGTTTTCAGCTTGGCGAATCCGACGATGATACAGATCAGTGCCCTGCCCGCCTTCACCGACAACTACATCTGGTTGTTACAGGACCACAACACCCAGCGCTGCGCCGTGGTCGATCCGGGTGATGCCGCGCCCGTGCAAGCATGGCTGGCGGCGCATAAGGGTTGGGTATTGAGCGACATCCTGATCACTCACCATCATCATGATCATGTCGGCGGTGTCGAGCAGCTGAAAAAAGCGACAGACGCGAAAGTCTACGGCCCGGCCAGCGAAACCATCCCGGCGCGAGACGTGGCGCTCAAGGACAACGACCGTGTCAGCGTGCTGGGCTGGGACTTCGACGTCTATGCGGTTCCCGGACACACCCTGGGGCATATTGCCTATTATCACCACGGCCTGCTGTTCTGCGGCGACACCCTTTTCGCCGCCGGTTGCGGGCGCTTGTTTGAAGGCACGCCCGAGCAGATGCACACCTCGCTGAGCCGCCTCGCTGCGCTGCCGGAAGATACGCTGGTCTATTGCACCCACGAATACACCCTGAGCAATCTGAAATTTGCCGCAGCGGTCGAACCCGGCAATCCTGACACCGCCGCACGTCTGGAAAAAGTTACCGAGCAACGTGCGGCCGGAATCATGACGCTGCCCTCTACTCTGGCGCTTGAAAAACTGACCAACCCCTTTTTGCGTGTCGACGAAACATCCGTTAAAGAAAAAGTGGACGAACGGAATGGAACCCAAAACCGGTCTCCGAGTGCGGTCTTTGCTGCTCTTCGGGCTTGGAAAGATAAGTTCTAAGTCGCCGCCCCGTTGGTACAAAAATTCTGAATGGTTGACCGCAGAGGGTGCGCTTTCTAGAATCGCCCGACATTTTTGCCCGGAACTTACTTCCAGCCAATGTCGTCATCTATTCGTAAAGCCATCAATTCAGACGCATTGACCCGCTTGGCTCAAGCCATAGCGGTGGCTGTGTCCGCCACTCTGGCGGGCTGTTCCAGCCATGTGCCGCAGACCGAAGCGACACACACTCCGAACATCGCCGCTCGCGCCAAGCAGAAACCTATCTGGCTCAGCGAAAAGCCGACTCCGCAAATTCCACAGGATGTCTGGGAGCGCATGCGCCAGGGCTTCCAGTTGCAGGACAACCTGGGCGTCAACCCGCGCATCGAGCAACAGCGCCTGTGGTTCGCCAGCAACCCGTCCTTCCTTGAAAACGCCGGTGAACGCGGCAGCCTCTACATTCACTACATCGTCGAACGCCTTGAAGAACGCAACATGCCGCTGGAACTGGCGCTGCTGCCAGTGATTGAAAGCGCCTACAACCCGATGGCCTACTCCCGGGCCAATGCGGTGGGCCTTTGGCAATTCATTCCTTCCACCGGCCGTTACTTCAACCTGCGTCAGACCCGCTTCTATGATGGCCGTCGCGACATCACCGCCTCGACCACTGCGGCCATGGATTACCTGACCCGCCTGCACGACATGTTCAACGGTGACTGGTTGCTGGCTCTGGCGGCTTACAACGCCGGTGAAGGCACGGTCAGCCGTGCCATCGAGCGCAACGAGAAGCTGGGCCTGCCGACCGATTACTGGAACCTGCCGCTGCCAGCCGAAACCCAGGCTTACGTGCCCAAGCTGCTAGCCTTGTCCCAGGTTGTGCTGGCCCCCGAAGCCTACGGCGTGAACCTCAACCCGATCGCCAACGAACCTTATTTCCAGGTCGTCGAAATCAACCAGCGCATGGACCTGTCCAAGGTTGCCGCGGTGGCCAACATCGACGAAGACGAGTTGTTCCAGCTCAACCCGGCCTTCAAACAGCGCACCACCATCGACGGCCCCCAGCATTTGCTCGTGCCAACGTCCAAGGCGCAGTTGCTGACCGCCAGCCTCTCGACCATGCGTCCTGAAGAGTTGATCAGCAAGAAGTCGCTCAAGCCGGTCTTCGAAGGCGCCGATGAATCCGAAGTCGCCAGCCTGAAACGTGCCTACCGCGTCAAACGCGGCGACAACCTGGCCGCCATCGCCAAGGCGAACAAGGTCGACGTCAAGGACCTGCAGCGCTGGAACAAGATGACCGGCAAGAACCTCAAGGTCGGCCAGACCCTGGTGATGCAGGACACTGCCAAACGTAGCGGCGGTCGCGTCAACACCGTTGTGGCGGCGAACAGCAAGACCAACAGCAAAGCCGACAAACAGAAGCCGCAGACCCAATACAAGGTCAAGCAAGGCGATTCGCTATACATGGTCGCCAAACGCTTCAACGTTGAAATGCAGCACCTCAAGCGCTGGAATCCGCGTGTTGGCCAGGCGCTCAAGCCTGGGCAGATGCTGACAGTTTCTTCGCCGCGCTAAAAACGAGCCCCTGAATCCAGGGGCTTTTTTTCGCCTGCAATTTGAGCTCTGCTGGAATCGGGGGATGCATGGGAACTGTGGCGAGGGCGCTTGCTCCCGCTCGGCTGCGAAGCACTCGTAAACCCTGAACATGCGGTGTGTCAGGAATTATAAAAATTTTCAGGTTTTGGGGCCGCTTCGCAGCCCAGCGGCAGCAAGCTCCCTCGCCACAGGCACAGCACCTGCCGCATCGTCACCTCGGCAATTAACAGCGCATTAACCCCCTGTCTTTTTCCTGTCGATACAAGCTGTTACTGTACGGCCCACAAAGCCCAAGCCGCCTGGACCGGATCTCTGACTTGAAGCGTCCCCTCCTCCTCTTCCTGATCAGCCTGGCCTTGAGCTCCACCGCAAGCGCGACGATCAGCGAAAGCCATGGTTATGCGCAGTTCGGCACGCTCAAGTACCCGGCCAGATTTACCCACTTCGACTGGGTCAACCCGCAAGCGCCCAAGGGCGGTACGTTGCGGGTGATGGCGTTTGGCACCTTCGATACGCTCAACCCCTACACATTCAAGGGCTCAAGCCCGGTTTCCACCGCCAATTTCCTGCAATACGGCATCAACGAGCTCAACGAACCGCTGATGGTCGGCACCGGTCAATACGCGCCGTCCGGCGATGAGCCGACCTCCAGTTATGGCCTGATCGCGCAATCGGTGGAGTACAGCGAGGACCGCAGTTGGGTGGTGTTCAACCTGCGCCCCGAAGCGCGCTTTCACGACGGCACGCCGATTACCGCCTACGACGTGGCGTTTTCCTACCGCTTGCTGCTCAAGGAAGGTCACCCGCAGTACCGCACCAGCCTTCAGGAAGTGCTGCGGGTCGACATCCTCAACCCGCAGCGCATTCGATTCGTCTTCAAGCGGGCCGGCAATCCGTTGCAGATCCTGCGCCTGGGCGAATTGCCGGTGCTGCCGCAGCATTACTGGAAAGGTCGCGACTTCAAGGCTACAACCTTCGAACCGCCGCTGGGCAGCGGGCCTTATCGCATCACCTCGGTGACGCCAGGACGCCAGATCATTTTCGAGCGGGTCAAGGATTACTGGGGCAAGGACCTGCCGGTCAATCGTGGCAAGTACAACGTCGACCGCATGGAAGTCGAGTTCTACCGCGACAGCGATGTGGCGTTCGAAGCCTTCAAGGCCGGCGAATTCGACATTTACATCGAGCACCAGGCAAAGAACTGGGAAAACGGTTACAACTTCCCGGCCGTGCGCCGTGGAGACGTGATCAAGGCGCAGATCCCGCACCAGATCCCGACCCAGACTCAGGGTCTGTTCATGAACAGCCGGCGCCCGATCTTCTCCGAGACCAAAGTCCGTGAAGCCATGGGGCTGATGTTCGACTTCGAGTGGACCAACCGCACGCTGTTCAGCGGCGCCTACAAGCGCGCCATGAGTTACTACCCCAACAGCGAATTCTCCGCCACGGGCCTGCCGGTCGGTCATGAATGGCTGTTGCTCAAGCCCTATCGCGAGCAATTGCCCGCCAAGCTCCTCACCGAGCCGTTCAGCCTGCCAAAGACCGACGGACGCGGCATCCCTCGGGAAACCATGCGCAAGGCCCTGGCGCTGCTCGCCGAGGCCGGGTGGAAGCTCAATGGACAACGGATCGAGAACGCCAAAGGCCAACCGCTCAAGCTCGAGATCCTGCTGGTCAACCCGAACCTGGAGCGCATCCTTCAGCCTTACGTCGAGAACCTCGCCAACATTGGCATCGATGCGCGGCTGCGCACAGTGGATCGCGCGCAGTACAAACAACGCCTCGATCAGTTCGATTTCGACATGATCCTGATGACGCTCAACCAGACCCTCAGCCCGGGCCTGGAGCAATGGCAGTATTTCCATTCCGGCCAGGTCGGGGTCAAGGGCAGTAAAAACTACGCCGGCATCGCCAACCCGGTGGTCGATCACCTGCTCGAACAATTGCTCGCCGCGCAAACCCGCGACGAACAAGTCGCCGCCGGCAAAGCCCTGGACCGGGTCTTGTTGTGGCAGCACTACATGATTCCCAACTGGTACCTCAATTATCACCGCCTGGCCTACCGCAACCGGTTCGCCTTCGTCACCACGCCGCCCTATACCC
Organism: Pseudomonas sp. PS02303; assembly: GCF_029959925.1. Taxonomy (NCBI): domain Bacteria; kingdom Pseudomonadati; phylum Pseudomonadota; class Gammaproteobacteria; order Pseudomonadales; family Pseudomonadaceae; genus Pseudomonas; species Pseudomonas sp. PS02303. The sequence goes on along the minus strand of NZ_JASCOM010000106.1, from coordinate 6,571 downwards.
TGGGCCTCTCCGCGTGGTGGCTGAAATCTTCGGAGAAAGATCGATGAAGCCCCTATGCGCACTGCTGATGCAGGCCAGCGGTCTGCTGTTCGCCGGGCTGGCCTGCGCCGCCCCGCAACACGCCGTGACCCTGTACAACGAGCCGCCGAAATATCCGGCCGACTTCAAGCATTTCGACTACGTGAACCCCGACGCCCCCAAAGGCGGAATCTTTCGCCAGGCCGGGTTCGGCGGCTTCGACAGCCTCAACCCGTTCATCAGCAAAGGCGTACCGGCCGACGACATCGGCATGATCTACGACACCTTGGCCAAACAGGGACTGGACGAGCCGTTCACTGAATACGGGCTGGTCGCCGGCAAGATCGAGAAAGCCCCGGACAACAGCTGGGTGCGCTTCTACCTGCGTCCTGAAGCGCGCTTCCACGACGGCCATCCGATGCGCGCCGAAGACGTGGTGTTCAGTTTCCAGATGCTGACCAAAGAAGGCGCCCCGCTCTATCGCGGTTACTACAGCGATGTCGAGGAAGCGGTCGCCGAAGACCCGCTCACCGTGCTGTTCAAGTTCAAGCACAACAACAACCGCGAACTGCCGCTGATCCTCGGCCAGTTGCCGGTGTTGCCCAAACACTGGTGGGCCAATCGCGATTTCAACAAAGGCAACCTCGAAATACCGTTGGGCAGCGGCCCCTACAAGGTGACCGACGTGAAGGCCGGGCGTTCGATCCGCTACGAGCGGGTCAAGGATTACTGGGGCAAGGACCTGCCGGCCAACCGTGGCTTCTACAATTTCGACGTGATGACCACCGATTACTACCGCGACAACACGGTGGCGCTGGAAGCCCTCAAGGCGGGGCAGTTCGATTACTGGCTGGAAATGAGCGCGAAGAACTGGGCCAACGCCTACAACATCCCGGCGGTCACCGAAGGCCGATTGAACAAGGAACAGATCCCGAACGGCAACCCGACCGGCATGCAAGGCTTTGTGTTCAACCTGCGCCGTCCGGTGTTCCAGGGCGTGCGCGTGCGCCAGGCATTTACGTTGCTGCTGGACTTTGAATGGACCAACAAGCAACTGTTCAATGGCGCCTACGTGCGTACCCGCAGTTTCTTCGAAAACTCGGAAATGGCCGCGACCGGCCTGCCCGACGCCGATCAGCTTGAAATTTTGAGTCCGTTCCGCGGCAAGATCCCCGACCAGGTATTCAGCGAAGCGTTCCAGAACCCGATGACCGACGCCAGCGGCATGATCCGCGCTCAGCAGCGCAAGGCCTACCAGCTGCTGCAAGAGGCGGGCTGGCGGATCGTCGATGACAAGATGGTCGACGCCAACGGCAAACCGGTGACCATCGAGTTCCTGTTGGCCCAGACCGAATTCGAACGCGTGCTGCTGCCGTTCAAACGCAACCTCAGCGACCTGGGCATTGACCTGGTGATTCGTCGGGTCGATGTCTCGCAGTACATCAACCGCGTGCGTTCACGGGACTTCGACATGATCGTCGGCAGCTTCCCGCAATCCAACTCGCCGGGCAACGAGCAGCGCGAGTTCTGGATGTCCGCCGCGGCCGACAAACCCGGCAGCCGCAATTCCATGGGCCTCAAGGACCCGGTGGTCGATCAACTGGTCGAACAACTGATCAACGCCGATTCGCGCAAAAGCCTGGTGGCTCATGCCCGGGCACTGGACCGCGTGCTGCAATGGGGCTATTACGTGATCCCCAACTGGCACATCAAAACCTGGCGCGTGGCGTACTGGAACCACATCGGTCGCCCGAAAGTCTCTCCCAAGTACGACATCGGCACCACTACCTGGTGGGTCAAGCCTGATGCGAAACCTGCGGTAGAAGTCGAAACCAAACTGCAAGCCGACCCTGCGGGCACGGAGTAATCAGATGCTGGCGTATATTTTTCGGCGACTGCTGCTGATCATCCCCACCTTGCTCGGCATTCTGCTGATCAACTTCGTGATCATCCAGGCCGCCCCCGGTGGGCCGGTGGAGCAGATGATCGCCAAGCTCGAAGGCTTCGAAGGCGCCACCAGCCGCATTGCCGGCGGCGGTGCCGAAGTCTCGGTGGCCGGCTCGGCCTATCGCGGCGCGCAGGGCCTGGACCCGATGCTGGTCAAGGAAATCGAGCACATGTACGGCTTCGACAAATCGGCGCCGGAACGCTTGTGGATCATGATCAAGAACTACGCCACCCTGGACTTCGGCGACAGTTTCTTCCGCGACGCCAAGGTCATCGACCTGATCAAGGAAAAGATGCCGGTGTCGATCTCGCTCGGGCTGTGGAGCACGCTGATCATGTACCTGGTGTCGATCCCGCTGGGGATCGCCAAGGCAACGCGACACGGCAGCCACTTTGACGTCTGGACCAGTTCGCTGATCATCGTCGGTTACGCGATCCCGGCGTTCCTGTTTGCGATCCTGCTGATCGTGGTGTTTGCCGGCGGCAGCTACCTGGACTGGTTCCCGCTCAGGGGACTGACGTCGAACAACTTTGATGAGCTGAGCACTGGCGGCAAGATTCTCGATTACTTCTGGCACCTGGCATTGCCGGTGACCGCGCTGGTGATCGGCAACTTCGCGACCATGACCCTGCTGACCAAAAACAGTTTCCTCGACGAAATCAACAAGCAGTACGTGGTCACTGCCAAGGCCAAGGGCCTGACCAATCACCGTGTGCTTTACGGTCATGTGTTCCGCAATGCGATGCTGCTGGTGATCGCCGGCTTCCCGTCGGCGTTTATCGGGATCTTCTTCACCGGCTCGCTGCTGGTGGAAGTGATCTTCTCCCTGGACGGTCTCGGTTTGATGAGTTTCGAGGCGGCGATCAACCGCGATTACCCGGTGGTGTTCGGCACGCTGTTTATCTTCACGTTGCTGGGGCTGGTGGTGAAACTGATTGGCGATTTGACGTACACCTTTGTCGATCCGCGCATCGACTTCGAAAGCCGGGAGCATTGAGATGAATCTGTCCCCGCTCAATCGCCGGCGTTTCGAACTGTTCAAGGCCAACAAGCGTGGCTGGTGGTCGCTGTGGCTGTTTCTGGTGCTGTTCGGCCTGAGCCTCGGCGCCGAACTGATTGCCAACGACAAACCGCTGGTGGTGCATTACGACAACGGCTGGTATTTCCCGGCGCTCAAGCGCTACCCGGAAACCGCGTTCGGCGGCGAATTTCCGCTGGAGGCCAACTACAAGAGCCCGTACATCCGTGAATTGCTCAAGGCCAAGGATGCCTGGGTGCTGTGGGCGCCGATCCCCTACAGCTACCAAAGCATCAATTACGATCTGAAAGTCCCGGCGCCGGCGCCACCTTCGGCCGACAACCTGCTGGGCACCGACGATCAGGGCCGCGATGTGTTGGCGCGGGTGATTTACGGCTTCCGGATTTCGGTGCTGTTTGCCCTGACGCTGACCATTCTCAGTTCGATCATCGGCGTGATTGCCGGGGCTTTGCAGGGGTTCTATGGCGGCTGGGTGGATCTGGCCGGGCAGCGTTTCCTGGAAATCTGGTCCGGGCTGCCGGTGTTGTATTTGCTGATCATTCTCGCCAGTTTCGTGCAGCCGAACTTCTGGTGGCTGCTGGGCATCATGCTGCTGTTCTCGTGGATGAGCCTGGTGGACGTGGTGCGCGCCGAGTTCCTGCGCGGGCGTAACCTGGAATATGTGCGCGCGGCCCGGGCGCTGGGGATGCAGAATGGCGCGATCATGTTCCGCCACATCCTGCCCAACGCCATGGTTTCGACCATGACCTTCATGCCGTTCATTTTGACCGGCGCCATCGGCACCCTGACCGCCCTCGACTTCCTGGGCTTCGGTTTGCCGCCGGGTGCGCCGTCCCTGGGTGAACTGGTGGCCCAGGGCAAATCCAACCTGCAAGCACCGTGGCTGGGCATGAGCGCGTTTGCCGTGTTGGCATTGATGTTGAGTTTGCTGGTGTTCATCGGCGAGTCCGCTCGCGATGCCTTCGACCCGAGGAAGTGAAATGAATCAGGACAATCTGATCGAAGTGCGCGACCTGGCCGTCGAGTTCGTCGTCGGCGATCACTGCCAGCGGGTGGTGGAAGGCGTCAGCTTCGACATCAAGCGCGGCGAAACCCTGGCCCTGGTTGGCGAAAGCGGCTCAGGCAAATCGGTGACCGCGCATTCGATCCTGCGACTGCTGCCCTACCCGCTCGCCCGGCATCCGTCCGGGACCATCGAGTATTCGGGGCAAGACCTGCTGAGTCTGAAAGAGAAAACCATCCGCCACATCCGCGGCAACCGGATCGCGATGATCTTCCAGGAACCGATGACCTCGCTCAATCCGCTGCACTCGATCGAGAAGCAGATCAACGAGGTGCTGGGTATTCACAAGGGCCTTGTCGGCAAGGTGGCGACCAAGCGCACCCTGGAATTGCTGGAAATGGTCGGCATTCCTGAACCGCACAAGCGCCTCAAGGCTTTACCCCACGAGTTGTCCGGTGGCCAGCGCCAGCGGGTGATGATTGCCATGGCCCTGGCCAACGAGCCGGAACTGCTGATTGCCGACGAGCCAACCACCGCGCTGGACGTGACCGTTCAGCTGAAAATCCTCGAATTGCTCAAGGAATTGCAGGCCCGCCTGGGCATGGCCTTGCTACTGATCAGTCACGATTTGAACCTTGTACGAAGAATTGCGCATCGCGTATGTGTCATGCAGCGCGGTTGCATCGTCGAACAGGCATCGTGCGAAGAGTTGTTCCGCGCGCCGCAGCATCCGTACACTCGGGAACTGCTGGCAGCGGAGCCCAGCGGGACGCCTGCGACCAACGTGATTGGCCCGCCGCTGCTGCAGGTCGAGGACCTGAAAGTCTGGTTCCCGATCAAGAAAGGCTTTCTGAAAAAGACCGTTGACCACATCAAAGCGGTGGACGGGATCAATTTCAGCCTGCCTCAGGGCCAGACCCTGGGGATTGTGGGAGAAAGCGGTTCGGGCAAGTCGACACTGGGTTTGGCGATTTTGCGGCTGATCGGCAGCAAAGGCGCCATCCGGTTTGAAGGCAAGCAGCTAGACTGCTTGACGCAGGCCGAGGTTCGGCCGTTGCGCCGGGAGATGCAGGTGGTGTTTCAGGACCCGTTTGGCAGCCTGAGCCCACGGATGTGCGTGAGCCAGATCGTCGGCGAAGGCCTGCGGATCCACAAGATGGGCACCGAGGCGGAACAGGAACAAGCGATTATTGCGGCATTGAAGGAGGTAGGCCTGGACCCGGAAACCCGGAACCGCTACCCCCACGAATTTTCCGGTGGGCAGCGGCAGAGAATCGCCATTGCCCGGGCATTAGTGCTAAAACCGGCGTTGATTTTGCTGGACGAGCCGACATCGGCCCTCGACCGCACCGTGCAACGCCAAGTGGTGGAGCTGCTGCGCTCACTGCAAACCAAGTACAACCTGACGTATCTGTTTATCAGCCATGACCTGGCTGTCGTCAAGGCGCTGAGCCACCAGCTGATGGTGGTCAAGCAGGGCCAAGTGGTCGAACAGGGAGACGCGCAAAGTATCTTTGCCGCCCCCCAACATCCGTATACACAGCAGTTGCTGGAAGCCGCTTTCCTGGCTCCGGCCACTGCGCAATAACCTGAAAGAGAGGAGCAACACATGGGTTTTCTCGCCGGTAAGCGCGTACTGATCGTCGGTGTCGCCAGCAAGCTGTCCATCGCATCCGGCATCGCTGCCGCCATGCATCGCGAGGGCGCTGAGCTTGCCTTCACTTATCAGAACGACAAACTCAAGGGTCGTGTCGAAGAGTTCGCACAAAGCTGGGGTTCCAACCCTGACCTGTGCTTCCCGTGCGACGTGGCCAGCGATGAAGAAATCGCCAAGGTTTTCGTTGAGCTGAGCAAGAAGTGGGACGGACTGGATTGCATCGTGCACTCCGTCGGCTTCGCCCCGGGCGACCAACTGGACGGCGACTTCACCGAAGCCACCACCCGTGAAGGTTTCCGCATCGCTCACGACATCAGCGCCTACAGCTTCGTGGCCCTGGCCAAAGCTGGCCGCGAAATGATGAAAGGCCGCAATGGCAGCCTGCTGACCCTGTCGTACCTGGGTGCCGAGCGCACCATGCCGAACTACAACGTAATGGGCATGGCCAAGGCTTCGCTGGAAGCCGGCGTGCGTTACCTGGCCGGCTCCCTGGGCCCGGACGGCACCCGCGTCAACTGCGTATCGGCTGGCCCGATCCGCACCCTCGCCGCTTCCGGCATCAAGAACTTCCGCAAGATGCTGGCCGCCAACGAAGCGCAAACCCCGCTGCGTCGCAACGTCACCATCGACGAAGTCGGCAACGCCGGCGCCTTCCTGTGCTCGGACCTGGCGTCCGGCATCAGCGGCGAAATCATGTATGTAGACGGTGGCTTCAACACCACTGCAATGGGTAGCCTGGAAGAGTGATCTTCTGCTAGCCAATAAGAAACCCGCCTCGTCTGGCGGGTTTTTTATGCCTGCATTATCAAGCCCGACGCAAATCCCCTGTGGGAGCGAGCCTGCTCGCGATTGCGGTCTGACATTCAGTATTGATGTTGACTGACACACTGCAATCGCGAGCAGGCT
>NZ_JASCOM010000105.1:0-20568 GCF_029959925.1 Pseudomonas sp. PS02303 | reverse complement strand
GGGCAAGCCTCGCCCCTACAGGGGCACGCGATCACTGTAGGAGCGAGGCTTGCCCGCGAAGAGGCCATCCGCTACAACACAATACTCATGCCGTCATACGCCACTTCAACCTTGCGCCGAGCCAACTCGGCACGCTCCGGCGAATCTTCATCGAGAATCGGATTGGTGTTGTTGATGTGGATAAGCACTTTGCGCTGCTTGGGCAACTGTTCCAGCACTTCGAGCATGCCGCCGGGGCCATTTTGCGCCAGATGGCCCATCTCCCGTCCAGTGCGCGTGCCGACGCCACGGCGCTGCATTTCGTCGTCATCCCACATCGTGCCGTCCACCAGCAGGCAATCGCTGCCGGCCATGATGTCCAGCAGCGGCGCATCGACTTTGCCCAGGCCCGGCGCGTAGAACAGTTTGCCGCCGGTGTTCAGGTCTTCGACGATCAGGCCAATGTTGTCGCCCGGGTGCGGGTCGAAGCGGTGCGGCGAGTAGGGCGGCGCGGCGCTGCGCAGGGGCAGCGGGGTGAAGAGCAGGCTTGGGCAGGCCGGGATGGTAAAACTGCGGTCGAGTTCAATGCGGTTCCAGTTCAGCCCGCCATTCCAGTGCTTGAGCATGGTGAACAGGGGGAAACCCGTGCTCAAGTCTTCATGGACCATGTCGGTGCACCAGACCTGGTGCGGGCAACCTTCGCGCAGGCTGAGCAGACCGGTGGTGTGATCGATCTGGCTGTCCATCAGGATGATTGCGCTGATGCCGGTATCGCGCAGGGCGCGGCCCGGTTGCAGCGGGGTGAAGCCTTGCAGCTGGACGCGGATGTCCGGCGAAGCGTTGCACAGGATCCAGTTCACGCCGTCATCGGAAATCGCGATGGACGACTGGGTACGCGCCTTGGCGTTCAGGCTGCCGTTGCGAAAACCGGCGCAGTTCACGCAGTTGCAGTTCCACTGGGGGAAACCGCCGCCGGCGGCGGAACCTAGAATCTGGACAAACATGGGCGCTCCATTTCAACGCTGAAAATAAAAACGCCCCGGTAAACCGAGGCGTTGCACATCATTACAACGGCAGACCTTAGCGGCTTGCAAAGTACATGGTGACTTCAAAGCCGATACGCAGGTCGGTGTAAGCAGGTTTGGACCAGGACATGGGAGCGCTCCTTCAGGTGATAAGACAGTTGAGACCTATACATATAGTCCACCTCCAGTCGGAGATGTTCAGATAGTTAGGTGGCTATGTTACTCAAAATTACAGAGCGATTGGCCGCGAATCTTTGAGAAAGCTAATTGCAGCGTCGGTAATGATCATTTTGCCGCTTGCCAAGGTGCTGTCGCGCAGGCGCTGCTGGCCAGACAGCGCCAGCCACCTTCGGCCTGATTCAGTCGCCGGGCTGCTTCTTTCAATGCGTTGCGGTCGATCAGCAGGATCGCTTCAGGCAATCGCTCCAGATAATCCGACGAGTGGCCCGCCAGTTTGCCCTGCCAGAGCAGTTCGGCCGCCTGAGCGTGGGGCAGTGCGGTGGCGTGGAATTGATCGGCCAAGGCCTGGCGCTGGGCAATGAAGGTCGCATCATCGACGTCTTCAATCAGTGCGGGCATTTCGTTCAAGAAGCGCTCTATGTGTTCCAGCAGATCCTGAGGGGCAACGCTCGGTGATTGAACGCCGAACAGCAGCCCGGTCTGCCCATGGAACTGACGCAGGCCGCTGAACACGGCATAACCCAATTGCAGTTCAACCCGCAGGCGCTGATAGAACGGCGTCTGGCACAGGTGAGCGAGCAAACGCCAAGCGGCTTCGTCGGTGATGTCTTGCGTGGCCGGCGGACAAAACAGCAATAGCGCGTGTTCGCTGGAACCGGTGTCGAGCGCGCTCCACAGATGCAGCGCGTTTATCGAGGCGGGCGGCGACGGCTGATCGTCCGCAGCACCGGGCACGCGGCTAAGTGCCAGGCCCATCGCTGCTTGCGTCTGCGCCGACAGGTCCATCGCCAGACCTTGCCAGCGTGCGCTCGCCCAGAGCTGCTGCACGTCATCACTTTCAGCGGTGCGCTCAAGTGAATGCTCTGGAAGCATTTTCAGCAGCTGTCTGATCGGTATCAACGGCATGCTTGGCGGTTCTTCCTGTGGGAAACCGACATCGGGTTTTGTCAGCTCTTTCAGCACATGTTCGAGGACGGTCGGCATGGGCTCCTGCAGGCCTGTCATCTTCAGCAGCCATTCATTGCCTGATGCACTGAAGGAAAAGTCGACCCCCGCCTGGCGGGCATCGTCACGCAAGGGTTGCAGGCGATTTTCCAGGTTCGATTGAACACGGGGATGAGGTTTGGCCAGCAGTCGCCAGCGCAGATAAATCGCGCCCTCATCCGTGTTGTCCGGCAACGCCTGACTGAACTGCATCGGCGAGTTTTCGCGTCGGCTGCGCGAGCGATCCTGGGCAAACGTCCGCAGGCCGCGGTGTTTGCTGGTCTGGCCGCGAATCAATCCGGCATTGGTCGCTGGTGCTTCTGTGCGTAAAAACGGGTTTGGCGCTGGTAATTGCCATTCGCCGGAGAAGTTATCCACAGCGCCGATTTTTTTCAGGATGTCCTTGAGCGCTATGACGCCTTGTTTGGATAAACCGGCTTCAAGCTGCTCACTGTCCAGTCGCGCCAGTTGCAAGGCACCGCTGACGTGTTGCTGACGGTCGAGCAGGGCGGCGTACTCTTGGCGCAACTCGGTCCAGTTCTGGTGAGAGGCAAAAAAGCCCAGCCAATCCACAAGCCGTTCGCGGATCGCGTTCCCCGGTTCAGTTGTGGTGAATTCAATGTGCAGCAAGGCTTGGCCGGCGAACTGATACAGCGGCGCGGCTTTCAGGCTGTCCGCCAGCCCTTGCTCGCGCAATTCAGCCAGCAGACCGCCAGGTTTAGCGGCGTTCAGCCAATGGCACAGGAACGCTAATGCCTCGCGGGATGAGTCGGGCAACGCTTCGAACGCGAACAGTAGATCGAGCCGACGTTCGCCAGCCTGTTGATAACTTTTGTCGGAAGAGTCCATAAGCGGTGCAGGTGCTTCTTGCGCAACCTTTTCCCCTACGGCGAGAAGATCGCCAAAGTGCTGAGCCATTGCCCTCAACTCATCGAGACTCTGCGGTCCGGCCAGGCTCAGCGTCATCTGCCCGGTCCGATAAAACCGCTGATAGAAATCCCTCAACGCTTGCTGAAACTCCGGCTGCGGCACCGGCAGGCTGTAACGGTTGCCCGCATGAAACGCCCGTAGCGGGTGAGCCGTCGACAGCCCGTCGAACAGCGCAAATTGCTGTTGAGCCGTAGCATCCCGGGACCAGGCGACAAATTCGGCGTGCAGCACTTCCCGTTCCCGCCGCTGATCGTCCAGATTCATACGCGGATGAGCGAGCATGTCTGACAGACGCTCCAGCCCACCGCTAAACGCCTGAGGCGGCAGTTCGAAAAAGAAGTCGGTGGTGCGTTCGCTGGTGCGTGCGTTGACCTGGCCGCCATGACCTTGCACGTAGGCCATCAGCCCTTGCCCTGCGGGAAAGCGCTCCGTCCCCAGAAACAACAAATGCTCAAGAAAGTGCGCGAGGCCGGGCCATGCGAGCGGCACGTCATGACTGCCTGCGAAAACCCGCAACGCCGCGGCGCAGCGCTTCAAATCGGGAGCATGACGCAGCGTCACCCGCAGGCCATTGGCCAGGGTTTCAGTGTGGGGGCGGGGATGATTCAGCGCAGGCATGAGCACTTCCAGGACAGAGAAGCGCTAATGCTAGCGGATTACGATGGATCAGCGCTTGTTAAGGTCGCCGTAAAGCTCAGGACGGCGATCGACCAAGTAGCGATTGGCGGCACGGGATTCGACCATCAACTGACGATCCAGCTCACCGACAATCAGTGCTTCATCCAGGCCCGCCTGGGCGATGCGGCTGCCATCCGGTGCAGCGATGCTGCTCTGGCCGCAATAGTTGATCTCGCCTTCCTGCCCGCAATAGTTGGCATATGCCACATAACACTGGTTTTCGAAGGCGCGGGCGCGGACGGTGACATCGGCAACGAAGTCAAAGGGAACCATGTTCGCCGTCGGCACCAGGATCAACTCGGCACCGGCCAGGGCCAGGCGTCGGGCGTTTTCCGGGAACTCCAGGTCGTAACAGATCAAAAAGCCGAGCTTCCAGCCGTTGAGTTCCACCAAGGGAAAATCATCCTGCCCGGCGCTGAACATCGAGTGATCGAGGTCGCCGAACAGGTGAGTCTTGCGGTAGTTGCACAGGCGCTCGCCGTTGGCATCGATCAACTGCACGGCGTTGTAGATCTGCCCGTCCTCGGTGCGCTCGGGATAGCCATACAAAATGGCAATCCCGGCGGTCTTGGCAATGCGCGCGATCTGCTGCGCCGATTCACCGTTGTGCACCTCCGCCAGCACGCTGACGGCATCGATGCCGATGTTGTAGCCGGTCAGGAACATCTCCGGCAGCACCAGCAAGTCAGCGCCCTTGGCTTCCAGCGCCAGTTGATGCAGGCGTTGCAGATTGCCTGCGACATCCAGGGGCAGCGGTGGACATTGGTAAAGGGCTACGCGCATTTGGAACTCCTTTTACTCGGGCAGGGCGATCGGACCGATCTCGTTGAACACATCACCTGGACCCGGGTTCTCGGCGTGAGTTTCACCGCCGAAGTGTTTCATGATGCCCCAGACCGCGTTGAGCGAGGTCTGCACCGCGCCTTCCACCCACGCCGGCGTCCATGAAACGTCGTCGCCCGCGATAAAGATCCCGCGTTGCTCGGCCGGCATGTCGTCCTGCATGAAGTGCGCATACATCCGCTGGTTGTAGCGGTAGTGGCCGGGCAGGGCGCCTTTGAAAGCGCCGAGGAAGTGCGGGTCGGCTTCCCATGACACGGTGATCGGATCGCCGATGATGCGCGCGGCAATGTCGACTTTCGGGTAGATCTTTTTCAATGCGTCCAACGCCAGCTTCACGCGTTTTTCCACCGGATGCGGCAGCATTTTCAGTGCGTCGCTCATCCACGAGTACGACAGGCAAATCACCCCCGGCTTGTCGTCGCCGTTGTCGAAGAGGTAGGTGCCGCGGGTCAGGCGATCGGTGAGGGTCATGCTCATCAGGTCGCGGCCGGTTTCCGGATCCTTGTCCTTCCAGAATGGCCGGTCGACCATCACAAAGGTTTTCGACGATTGCATGTAGCGGGTGCGGTCGAGGGCCATCCACATCTTTTGCGAGAACAGGGTTTCGTCGCATTCGATCTGGGTGGTCAGCAGCCAGCTCTGGCAGGTGGTCAGTACCGCCGCGTATTCGCGGGTGTCGCCGTTGTTATCGGTGACCGCAAAACGGCCGTCCGGGGCGTGAGCGATTTTTTTAACCCCGGAGCGTGGCGCGCCTCTGTGCAGCGACTTGAGGCTGGTGCCTTCGGGCCAGTGCACGCAACGTTCCGGCACATGACGCCAGATGCCTTGCGGCACTTGTTCGACTCCGCCGACGACCAGATGTTGGTGATCGTCGCAGTTGGTCATCACGACGCGGAAGATTTCCAGCATCGAGTTCGGGAAGTCCGAGTCCCAGCCGCCGGTACCGAAACCGACTTGGCCGAACACTTCGCGGTGATGGAATGAGAGCTTGGCGAAGGCTTCGGAGGTAGCGACGAAGTCGTAGAAGGTTCGGTCATCCCACAGCGGAACCAGGGTGTTCCACAGCTCTTTGAGGCGTGGCACATCGCGGTCGCGGATCGCTTGCTGGATATCGGCGAACTGCGAGCCAGCCTCCAGTGCATCTGCCCAAGCGTCAGCCACTTCCTGGAATAGTGCAGGAAGATCTGCCAGTTTCTGTGCGTAATGGGTTTTGCCTTCCAGGTCGATCACGGTGCTGCCAGAGGCTGGCGTCAGCGGATTGGGAAAGGGTTTGGTCTCGAGACCGAGCTTGTCGACATAGTGGTAAAACGCCGTGGACGACACCGGAAAGCGCATGCCGCCCAGTTCGGCGACGATGCCATCGGTCCCGTTGAACGCTTGGGAACGCAGACGGCCACCCATTTTCGAAGCTTCGTAGACGACGGGTTTGAGGCCCAGTTTCATCAACTCATAAGCTGCCACCAGACCGGCGATACCCGCGCCAACAATCGCCACTTCGGCACCATGATTGTGTGCCGGAATGCTGCCCAGGCCGGCCGGGTGTTCGATCCAGTCGTCAAAGCCGAAAGGAAAGTCCGGGCCGAAAATGGTGACTGGTTTTTTACCGTCTGCAGGATGGCGATTGTTCTTGTTCATGACTGACCTTACTGGCGACCCGACGCGGAATGCGCATCTGAGTATAGGAAAAGATGGCAGCCATTCTAGAGAGCGTAGAACACGTTAATAAGACGCAATGTGTCGTCGTTTTGATAATTTTTTGGTCACTATGACGAAAAACTACTACACACTGACCAATGTGGGAGCGAGCCTGCTCGCGATGAGGCCCTCAAGACGCTGCAAATCAAACCGGCTGCCCCCGATCAATCTTGCTGCTCAAGATGATCGACGTCGTCGTCTTCTCCACCCCATCCACACTGCCAATCTGATCCAGCAGTTGATCCAGCTGCTCCGGCGATTCCGTGCGCAACCACGCCACGTAGTCAAATTCGCCACTCACCGCACACAACTGCTGCACCTGGGCCATGGCACTGAGCCGGCGCAGCACTTCCTTGCCCGAGCGCGGTTGCACCGTGATCCCGACATACGCCTGCAAGCCGCCATCCACCACCCGTTGACCCAGACGCACGCCGTAACCGGTGATGACTTTGGCCTTTTCCAGCCGTGCCAGACGTGAAGTCACCGTGGTCCGTGCGACCCCCAACTGGCGAGCGAGCATGGCCACGCTTTCACGGGCATTGATCTGCAAGGCCGCGATCAGTTGGCGGTCGATTTCGTCAAGAACGGGCGGTCGGGTATCAGGCAAGGGTCGTCTCCGGCAACACAAATCAGTGGGCTGGCATGTTACAGCACGGCTGGCACGGCGGATGTCAGAGAACGTCAGACGCCGCGCGGAAGACAGGATGGACACCAGCTGTCAGTCATAGTCGAATGAGAAATCGAGGGATGCGAGGTGATCAAAATGACAAAGAACATGCCTCCCGCTGTCCGGGATCACGCAGTGCAGATTGCCAATCACGAAATGGGTCACTACGTCGTTGCCCGAGTCTTGGGGTTTGAAACGGGTGATGTGAGCCTGACAGTGACCATGGACTTGAGGCATCAAGCGGGCGCTTCCATTACCTTGGCGCGTTCAATTACGACGATTGAGGCAATGAAGGAGCATCTGCAAGCCCGAATGATGGTTCTCTTTGCGGGCGCCATGGCGCAGTCATTGGCTTCAAAGCGTTCGCCCGGCAAACGCGTCGATAAGCCGAAAGCGGCCGCCATCCTGAGGGGAGAACTTGGGGCAGAACAGGACTACGCAAAAATAAGGGAATTACGGCACTTACTGCGCAACATCACCTATCCCGAGACGGATCCGGCTTCGTCTGAACGCGTAACGGCCGAGCTGAAAGAGATTACGGATCGTCTGTGGTTACGGACTCAAACAATCGTTGAGCAGTTGGCCGATACGATTATTGGGTTGGGCGAAGCGTTGGTAGATGGCATGGGTATCGTGGAGCAATGGGGGCGGTCGGCGGATACGTATGAGGGTGTTTTGACGAGGGAGGGGCTTGAGCGGATGGGGTTGGTGCGGGCGATTCCGGGGTTGCGCGTTGGGGCTGGCAACGATGGTGCCGATTCGCACAGGGAGTAACTTCCGGGCGCGCATTGCACGCTCGGTCACGACTGGAAGCCCCGAATAATCGGGGCGTCTTTCAGTGGGATAGTGCGCGCTACTCCTCTGATTCCGTCGCGGTCCGAGCCGGTCTCGGCGTTAGCACCTTCACCACATCATCAATCACCGCCTTACCCATCGCCGTCAGATAGTGCGCGGCCCAGGCGTGGCGGTCAGTGTCTCTTGCGTAGGCAGCGTCCTCGGCAAATGATTTTGCGAGGAACAGCAGATCGGAGGCTTGTGACAATGCATCAACGATGGGGACACCGGCGCGGACGTTGAACAACGCCTGATCCGAGCAGTAGATGAGTGGGGTGAAACCGATGGTTTTCAGGTCTGAAATTGCGGATGGATTTATTTTATTCACGATATAACTCCTAGGTTCGAGGAGCTGCCACTTTCGTTACCACACGAAAGGGTGGCAGCTGTACGCAGGGTGGTAAACCGGGAACCAAGGAAACCGGCACGCCCGAAGGCGTCCCACGCACAGCTGCCATATCGAGATCACAGGCATAAAAAACTGCCTATCTTCGTGATGAGTGCACTGTTGCGCTGGTTCACCGGGTTACCACACCCGATCACTGCATTTGCAGCGACGTCTGGAGAGTATCCCGTCGAAGAGAACGCCAACAAGGCGGCAAAGTGCCTAAACGCACCCATTACGCAATTCTCGGAGTTTGCCTACAACCTTGGCAGACGTCATCCGATAACCTCACGTCAGCGCAAAATATAACCTAGACGGCAGACAGGAAAAAACGCATGTCCCGCCGTGGAGCAGCGCACAGGACGCGACCCGAGCCCCGACAGGATGACTGATGCTACAAAATGACCGCAAAAATCTGGAGCTCGATAAGCTTCAAGTTGAAATCCGGAGATTCATTGCTGAAACCCGCAAGTTTATGGCGGAAGAAAGCAAGCTTAGGCAGGAGGCTTTTTGGTATCCGTTCGCAGTAGGCGCCGGTCTAGTGACCGCCGTTGTCGCCGCCGTCGGATTGTGGTTCAAGCTTTAAAATCGCTAACACACGGAAGCGACCAATGATCGGAGGTGCTTGAGTTTTACCGCTTAGCAGCCCACCTTATCTAACAAGGGTTAGCGCATTAGGCGTGACTCGTGATCCCTGCAGGAAGACGCAGTATGTCCACACCTCCTACGATTCAAGCCAGCATTGAACAGTTACACCGTGACGTGGCCGCCTTGGCCGAAGACATGCGTAGCCCATCCCCCATTGCGACCCGAGCAATCCTACTGCCGTTTGGACTCGGTGCCGCGCTGGCGCTCGTGACTATTGTTGCTGTTGCCTTGGTGGTTCGGCTGGTCTGATCTCTTAGGCCAAACGTTAGTCGCAGAAAAAAAGCCGCGCATTTGCGCGGCTTTCTTGTTTGGTGGGCCCACACGGATTTGAACCGTGGACCAAAGGATTATGAGTCCTCTGCTCTAACCAACTGAGCTATAGGCCCTCAGTAGGCCGCGGATTATAGCGATGGTTTCTCGGCTGTGCTATCCGAAAAATCCGATACGGCTATACGAAGAAACGTCGCGGCGAATTCGTCGGGGGGAAGCGGCAGGCTGACGATGTAGCCCTGGATCTGTTCACAGCCTTCTTCGGCGAGGAATTGTTGCTGTGCGAGGGTCTCGACGCCCTCCGCAATGACGGTGAATTGCATGCTGCGCCCCAGGGCAATGATGGCGCGAACAATCGCTGCATCGTGCGGATCGTCAGGCAGGCCGCGGACGAAGGACTGGTCGATCTTGAGGATGTCCAGCGGCAGACGCTTGAGGTAGCTCAGAGACGAGTAGCCGGTCCCGAAGTCGTCGATGGCCAATTGCACGCCCAGGTGTTTGAGTTGGTGCAGCACTGCCAGCGCTTCTTCGGCCTGGCTCATGATGAAGTTTTCGGTAATTTCCAGTTGCAGTAAACCGGGCGCCAGGCCGTTGTCTTTGAGCAGTTGCTCGATCCGTCCGAGCAGGTTCGGCTGACGCAATTGAGCACCTGCGAGATTGACCGAGAGGGGACCGAGGCACTCGTAGACCTGATTCCACTCGTTCATCTGTCGGCAAGCTGTCTCCAGCACCCAGTCGCCGATTTGCAGGATCATGCCGTTTTCTTCCGCCAATGGAATGAAGTGTTCCGGCGGCACCGAGCCGAAGGTCGGATGTTGCCAGCGGATGAGCGCTTCGGCGCCGACCAGTCGATGGTCGGCGAGGCTGATTTTCGGTTGGTAATAGAGAAACAGCTCATTGCGCTCGATGGCGCGGCGCAATTCATGTTCCAGCGCCACGCGTTCGCTGGCCTGGGCGGTGAGGTCGCGGGTGTAGCTTTCCACCCGGTTGCGGCCCTTGGCCTTGGAGCGATACATCGCCGCATCGGCGTTTTTGACCAGCGTGGCGACGTCGCAGCCATCCTTTGGGTACAGGCTGGTGCCGATGCTGGCGCTGATGAAAAACTCGTGCTCGCCGGCCTGAAAAGGGGCCGCGAAGCAATTGAGCAGCTTGGTGGCAATGTTGTCGGCATCGCTGGATTGTTGCAGGCCGGGCAGCAGGATGATGAATTCGTCGCCCCCCAGGCGCGCGACGGTATCGATGTCGCGCAGCTGCTCTTTGAGGCGCACGGCAATGCCTTTGAGCAGCAGGTCGCCCACCGGATGGCCAAGGCTGTCGTTGATGTGTTTAAAGCGATCCAGGTCGAGGAACAGCACCGCGCCCTGGCCACCGTTTTCCTGTTGGGTATTGAGTGCGGTCAACAGTCGGCTCTCGAACAGCGTGCGGTTTGGCAGGCCGGTCAGCGGATCGTGGTGCGCCTGGTAGTCGAGTTTGGCCTGCGCGTGTTTGAGGCTGGAAATGTCCGCGAACACCGCCACGAAGTGGGTGATGAATTTTTCCCGGTTACGCACGGCGCTGATGGTCAGCCAGCTCGGGTAGAGCTCGCCATTCTTGCGTCGGTTGGAAATCTCGCCTTGCCAGTGACCTTCGTCCGTCAGCTGATGCCACATCGCCGCATAGAACGCGCTGTCGTGAAGCCCCGAGGCGAGCAAGCGAGGGGTGTGGCCGAGTGCTTCGCTCTCGCTGTAACCGGTGATCTCGGTGAACGCTCGGTTGACCGCGCTGATGTGCTGTTGGGTGTCGGTGATCAACACGCCCTCGGCGGTGCTCTCGAACACTGTGGCGGCCTGTTGCAGTTTCTCCTGCATCAGGTGCCGCTCGGTGATGTCCCGGGCGATGGTCAGCATGCAGTCTTCGTCGCCGATCGGCAGCGGACGGCTTGAAACCTCGCAAAGGCGGATCTGCCCGTCACTGCGGCGGATGTGGCAACTGAAGTCGCGGACGAAGCCATCCCGGTGCAGTAAGTCGAGCATCTGTTTGCGTTCATTGAGATTGACCCAGATCCCCAGCTCCAGGGCTGAGCGATCCACGGACATCGCGCTGTTGAAGCCTGTGATGCGGCTGAAACCCTCGTTGACCTCCATTAGCAACCCGTCGCTCTGCCGCGACAGCAACAAGCCGTCCGGTGAGGCGTGGAAGGCCTTGGCGAATTTTTCTTCGGAGGTTTGCAGTTGCTGCTGGGTTTCCTTGAGCTGACTGATATCGCGCACCACGACGACCAGCGCAGGGGTCGTATCGAGGTCGAAGGGCTCGGCGGAAATCAGACCGGTAAACACCTGGCCATTGCTGCGTCGAAAAGGCATCTCCAGGTTGCGGATGCTGCCGGCTTGCAGGCGCTGCAGCAGGCCCGGCCCGACGCCGGGGATGCCCCAGATGTTGAGGTCGGTGGCGGTCTGGCCAATGACATCTTCGGCCTTGAGACCAATTTGTTCTTCGAACGCGTTGTTGACTTCGAGCAGGCAGCCGTCGGACAGCCGCGCAATCACCAGAATGTCCGGGCATTGCTGAAACACGGAGGCGAATTTTTGCTCGGAGAGTCTCAACGCTTCTTCCGTGCGCTTGGCGTCGCTGATGTCGATCATCAATCCGCGCATAACCGGCTCATGGCCATGCTCGATAAGACTGACGATATCGCGCACCCACAGGCAGCGCCCGTCGGCGGTGATAACGCGGTAATCGACGCTATGATCGCGCCCGGCCAGCACTTCGTGATCGCAGAATGTCTGGGCCCGGGTCAGGTCCGCAGGGTGGATGATGTTGCGCCAGAACCCCGGAATGAGCCAATGGGACAGGGGATAGCCAAGCAGTTCTTCGGCATGCGGAGACACGTAGCTGTAGGTGAAATCGCTGATCCGTGCTTCCCAGGCAATTGCGGAAAGGCTCTCCACCAGCCCGCGGTAATGGTATTCACTGCTGCGCAGCTCTTGTTCGAGGTCGACCCTCCGGGCGATTTCCGAACTCAACCGGCGGTTAATCCGGATGACCACGGCCAGCGTGATCATCAGAAACAGCAATCCGGGCAGGCCGTAAACCAGCAAGTCGGACCAGAAGGTTCGGTGATCCAGTACATTGCCCACCCAGTGTTCCTGAATGGCGCTTATTTCACTTGAAGTCATGTCCGCCAGGACTTTGTCCAGAATCCCGACCAGTATCTTGTTGTCGGGGGGCACTGCCATCGCCAATTGATAGCGATAGGGCGTTTCGCCGCTGACATACAGGCCGTCGAGCTTGAGCTGACGCAGGCTCCAGACGCTGGAGGCGAGATCGCCCACGACCGCATCCACTTCATCGGTGGCCAACGCCTGCAAGGCTGAGCTGACATTGGGCATCGCCACCAGATTCAGGTCGGGGTGGTGCGTGCGCAACAGCTCATGGGGCGCATAGTTTTCCACCACAGCGATCTTCAGCCCGTAGAGCTCTTCGAGCTTGCGCGGTTGTGGGCCTCCGACATGGGCGAGGATGACAATCGGAAAGTCCAGGTAGGGACGAGTGAATGACAGGTACGACTGGCGTTCCGGGGTCGACATGATGCCCGGCAAGACGTCCAGCTTGCCTTGCTTGGCCTGCTGCAGGACTTCGGTCCAGCTGATCGGTTCGATGGGCGTCAGTTTGACGGCCAGCCGTTGACGGATCACGTTGATGTAGTCCGCCGCCAGGCCCTGATAGCGGCCTTGGTCGTCACGAAATTCGAACGGCGGCCAGGACGCGTCGACACCCAGGCGCAAGTCCGGGTGAGCCGCCAGCCAGCTACGTTCTTCGTCGGTCAGAGTCAGCGCGCCAGCCGTTGCGGTCCAGGTCATCAGCGACAGCAAAAAAAGCACGGTCGGCAGTCTGGGCATAACGGTCTCGTTATGGCTCGGGGAATGTTTCGAGTGTAGACGGGCAATTCGGCGGGGGGGAGGTACGGGGGATTTTATCTGTAGAAAGCAAAACCCCCGGCCTGGGCCGGGGGTTCTGTGATCACTCGTCGAGGAAGGAGCGCAAATGCTCGCTTCTCGTCGGGTGGCGCAGCTTGCGCAGCGCCTTGGCTTCGATCTGACGAATCCGTTCACGGGTCACGTCGAACTGCTTACCAACCTCCTCAAGGGTGTGGTCGGTATTCATGTCGATACCGAAGCGCATGCGCAGAACCTTGGCTTCACGGGCAGTGAGGCCGGACAGCACTTCGCGAGTCGCTTCTTTAAGGCTCTCAACAGTGGCGACATCGATAGGCGACTGCATGGTCGAGTCTTCGATGAAGTCACCCAGATGGGAGTCTTCGTCATCACCGATCGGGGTTTCCATGGAGATCGGCTCTTTAGCGATCTTCAATACCTTGCGGATCTTGTCCTCAGGCATTTCCATGCGCTCGCCCAGCTCTTCCGGGGTCGGTTCGCGACCCATTTCCTGCAACATCTGCCGGGAAATGCGGTTGAGCTTGTTGATCGTCTCGATCATGTGCACCGGAATACGGATGGTGCGGGCCTGGTCGGCGATCGAGCGAGTGATCGCCTGACGGATCCACCAGGTGGCATAAGTCGAGAATTTGTAGCCGCGGCGGTATTCGAACTTGTCTACCGCTTTCATCAAACCGATGTTGCCTTCCTGGATCAGATCGAGGAATTGCAGGCCACGGTTGGTGTACTTCTTGGCGATGGAGATCACCAGACGCAAGTTCGCTTCAACCATCTCTTTCTTCGCGCGGCGGGCCTTGGCCTCACCGATCGACATGCGACGGTTGATGTCCTTGATCTCGGCGATCGTCAAACCGGTTTCGGTTTGCAGCGCGGTCAGCTTTTGCTGGCAACGAATGATGTCCGGTTGCAGGCGACCAATGGCTTCAGCGTATTTGCTTTTGCCTTTGGCCAGTGCATCGGTCCAGCTTTCGTCAACTTCGTTGCCCGGGAACTGGCGCAGGAAGTCGGCACGCGGCATGCGGGCATCACGAACGCAAAGTTGCATGATCGCGCGCTCTTGCTGACGCAGACGATCCAGGGCACTGCGAACACGCTCGACCAGGCCTTCGAATTGCTTCGGAACCAGTTTGATCGGCATGAACAACTCAGCCAGCAGCACCAGCTCGGCGATTGCCAGCTTGTTGCCACGACCGTGCTTTTTCAGCGCCTTGCGGGTGATTTCCATCTGATCGGAGACAGCGCCAAAACGCTGTGCTGCGATGACCGGATCCGGACCGCTTTCGGCTTCTTCTTCGTCGTCGGTGCTGGCTTCAGCTTCGTCGTCGTCGGTATCGTCGTCCGCTTTAACGGCTTTCGGATCGACAGGCGGCGGCACTTCGGCAGCAGGCGGCGCAATGCCGTCGTCCGGGTCGATATAACCGCTCAGGACGTCGGATAGGCGGCCACCTTCGGTGGTAACGCGAGTGTACTCGGAGAGAATGTGGTCAACCGTACCAGGGAAGTGCGCGATTGCGCCCATCACTTCACGGATACCCTCTTCAATACGTTTGGCGATTTCGATTTCGCCTTCACGAGTGAGGAGCTCTACCGTACCCATTTCGCGCATGTACATGCGCACTGGGTCGGTGGTACGACCAATGTCGGTCTCGACCGCTGCCAACGCTGCTGCTGCCTCTTCGGCCGCGGCTTCGTCAGTATCGGCGTCGGCCAGCATAAGGGAATCCTTATCTGGCGCAACCTCGAATACGTTGATCCCCATGTCGTTAATCATGCGGATGATGTCTTCCACCTGTTCCGGATCTGAAATATCCTCCGGCAGGTGGTCGTTGACCTCCGCGTAAGTCAGGTAACCCTGCTCACGACCAAGTGTGATCAACTCTTTGATACGAGACTGCTGTTGCGCTTTTCCGGACATAACACCCTATCCACTGAAGGTCTTGGCGGGCAAAAAACAAGCCGAGGATTATACCTGAGCTATGACCTCACGCGCCAGTTGAGGTCGGGGTTGATACAGCCATATTGCGTTTTAATAGGTCGCGCATCTGATTTGCGATCTGATTTGCTTCCTCCGCGGTCAATCCTGGCTGCCTTGCTTTCCTGATAAGTACTTCCAGGCTATCCGTGTGTTGACTTGCCGATAGCCTAGTAATGGTGTCTAAAAACTGTTGTTCAAGGTTATCGCCGTCAATCAGCCATTCCTTTTCCGCCAAAGCCCTGAGCAGACGCCCCTGTTCAGTCCCGTGCCAGCGGGCCATCAACTGAATAGAGTTTAGCTTAGGATTTTTTTGCACGGCCTCGATCAGCGCTACCAGCAACTGAGCGTAGGTATTGCTCTCATTGGCGAAGTGGTTGGCGGTTTCGACCTTGCTAGCCAGATCGGGGTGATGAATGAGCGTGCGAAGTGCGATCAGGGTTGGGGCTTCCACAGCAATCGGTGTGCGCGGGGCGCTCGGTTGATCGCGATCGCCGCCTCGCTTGCCGTTTTTGTCCCAAGGCTTCTTGTCCCACTTCTTGCCGCCCGCTCCGGGTTTCTTCGGCGTCCATTCCTGCTGCGGCACATACATCTCTTGTGCCTGCGGCTGATGGTAGTCGCTGTAATCCGGCATGGCGTCGTAATCGACGCCCGGGTCGTATGCAGGCGGCGCATCTTGAGGTGCGCTTTGAACCAGTTGGCTCACGGCTTCACCGCTGAGGCCGGTAATTTCGGTCAGACGCTGACGCATCAAGATGCGCAGGTTGGCGCCAGGGACCTTGTCGATCAGCGGTGCGGCGAGGGTGGCCATGTGGGCCTTGCCTTCGAGCGAGCGCGGGTCCGATTCCTCGGTCAGTTGCT
This sequence comes from Pseudomonas sp. PS02303, assembly GCF_029959925.1. Taxonomy (NCBI): domain Bacteria; kingdom Pseudomonadati; phylum Pseudomonadota; class Gammaproteobacteria; order Pseudomonadales; family Pseudomonadaceae; genus Pseudomonas; species Pseudomonas sp. PS02303. The sequence continues at coordinate 4,682 of NZ_JASCOM010000105.1, read as the reverse complement.
GAAAGAAATAATCCGCCAACGGCTGGGCGTGCTGGTTGATTCGCGCGCGGAAAGCGTCAGTGCCTTCGGAGCGGACCAGCGTGTCGGGGTCTTCACCTTCGGGCAGGAACAGAAAGCGCGCGCGCCGCCCGTCTTGCAGGCACGGCAGAGCAGCTTCCAGTGCGCGCCACGCAGCGTTGCGGCCGGCCTGGTCGCCGTCGAAGCAAAAAAGCACGTTCGGCACGACGCGAAACAGCCGCTTCAAGTGTTCTTCGCTGGTGGCGGTGCCCAGGGTCGCGACGGCATTGCGCAAGCCTTGTTGGGCGAGGGCAATGACGTCCATGTAGCCTTCGACGACGATGATTTCGTCGAGGTTGCGGTTGTTCTTGCGTGCTTCATAAAGGCCGTAGAGTTCCTGGCCTTTATGGAATACGGGGGTTTCCGGTGAGTTCAGGTATTTCGGCTTGTCGTCGCCCAATACCCTGCCGCCGAAAGCAATGATGCGTCCGCGGCTGTCGCGGATCGGGAACATCACGCGATCGCGAAAGCGGTCATAGCGTTTGCCGGTTTCGGCGTTCTCGATCAGCAGGCCGGCGTCGACCATGGCTTTTTGTTGCAGGGTGTCGCTGCTCAAGTGCTTGAACAGATTGTCCCAACCGGGTGGCGCGAAGCCGAGGCCGAAGTCCCGGGCGATTTCGCCGGTCAGCCCGCGACCTTTCAAGTAATCCACAGCCGCTTTGCGCGATGGATGGCTTTTCAGGGCTTGCCGGTAGAAGTCGGCGGCTGCAGTCAGCAGCGGGTACAGCGGCGAATCAGTCGGTTGCCGCGGTTTGTGCGGCCGACCGCTTTCTTCGCGGGGGATTTCCATGCCCGCGGCTTTGGCCAGTTCTTCGACAGCCTGGACGAAATCCAGGTTGTCGTGGTCCATCATGAAGCCGAGGGCGTTGCCGCCCGCGCCGCAGCCGAAGCAGTAATAGAACTGCTTGTCGGGGCTGACGCTGAAGGACGGGGTTTTCTCTTTATGAAAAGGGCAGCAGGCGGTGTAGTTTTTACCGGCCTTTTTCATTTGCAGGCGCGAGCTGACCACATCGACGATGTCGGTGCGGTTCAGAAGGTCGTCAATGAAGCTCTGGGGAATTAGCCCGGCCATGGCGTTCTCGTCATCTGCGCTGAAATGGACCCAAAACGATGAGCGGCCGAACGCAGGTCGTTGTTTGAGGCGCGCAAAATGTGCGGCTCGACCGGTGTCGTCTGCGTAATCGCTGTCGGGAAGTGTATCTGCCGAAAATCCACTGACGTTAGTACCAATCAGTATTCGACTATACGAAAGTATTTCGCTGAAATCCGCTGCGGCCAGTCGAGGGCCTCGGATAGCTCATAAGCGGGCACGCAAGAAGGTGCCTTGGGCTGATCGTCGTAAGAGGAATCAGTGGGTGTGCTCGTCAGTAGCCTTGGAAGGCTCGTCAGAAAAGACGTGCACCGCTGGCAAAAAAGCCAGGTCTGACGCTGCGAAGCAGGTTTGTCTCGGTCGCGTCTGCGGCTTTGACGGTGAAGCATCAAGCGTTTTCCGCAAATGCCATTAGCCCGGCTGAGGGCCGGGCTTGGCAGAAGCTTGCTACGAACGTCTGTGTATTAGTACAGACGAACGGCGCGGCGCTGTTCGCGCTGAACTTTCTTCGCGTGACGCTTAACAGCGGCTGCTGCTTTGCGCTTACGCTCGGAAGTAGGCTTCTCGTAGAATTCGCGGCTACGAACTTCAGCCAGTACACCGGCTTTTTCGCAGGAGCGCTTGAAACGACGCAGAGCTACGTCGAAGGGTTCGTTCTCTTTTACTTTGACGGCTGGCATCCAGAGCTACCTTCATTCATTACCGGGGTCAACATCCTCGCGGCAAAAGAGCACTTGAAGACGTCGGTTTTTAAGGGTTGCGGATGTTAACTCCTCATCGACCGGAATGCAAAGCCTCTGATCGAAAACCGCTAGTCGGGGCATCCCATGGCGACTATTATGCGCGCCTTCGAATTCAGCCTAAACAAGGCGCAAACCCATGCTAGTACTGGGATTAGAAACCTCCTGCGACGAAACCGGTGTCGCATTATATGACAGTGAACGCGGCCTGCTGGCCGACGCGCTGTTCAGTCAGATCGACCTGCACCGCGCCTATGGCGGTGTAGTGCCGGAGCTGGCCTCGCGCGACCACGTCAAACGCATGCTGCCCTTGATTCGTCAGGTGTTGGCCGAAGCTGACTGTGTGCCGACCGAGATCGATGCCATCGCTTATACCGCGGGTCCTGGCCTGGTCGGTGCCTTGCTGGTGGGCGCCTCTTGCGCTCAGGCGCTGGCCTTTGCCTGGGGCATTCCGGCCTTGGGTGTGCACCACATGGAAGGTCACTTGCTGGCGCCGATGCTGGAGCCGCAGCCGCCACAATTCCCGTTCGTCGCTTTGTTGGTGTCGGGTGGTCATACGCAGCTGGTTCAGGTCGACGGTATCGGTCACTACACGCTCTTGGGCGAGACCCTCGATGACGCCGCCGGTGAAGCGTTCGACAAGACCGCGAAGATGATGGGCCTCAATTATCCGGGCGGTCCGGAAATCGCCAAGCTGGCGGAGCGGGGCGTTTCAGGACGTTTCACTTTTCCGCGTCCCATGTGCGACCGCCCGGGCCTGGCGTTCAGCTTCAGTGGCTTGAAAACCTTCGCCCTGAACACTTGGCAGCAGAGCGTCAGCGCCGGGGACGACAGCGAGCAAGCCCGTTGCGACATCTCGCTGGCGTTCCAGCAGGCCGTGGTGGAGACTTTGACCATCAAGTGCAAGCGCGCCCTGAAACAAGCGGGCATGAAGCGTCTGGTGATCGCTGGGGGCGTCAGCGCCAACAAGGCGCTGCGCACCTCCCTGGAAAAGATGCTCGGCGACATGAAGGGTGACGTGTTTTATGCCCGTCCGGAGTTCTGCACCGACAACGGCGCGATGATTGCGTTTGCCGGTTGCCAGCGCTTGCAGGCCGGCCAGCACGAAAGCCTGGCGATCAGCGTGCAGGCGCGCTGGCCGATGGAGCAACTGTCGGCGCTGTGATGAGCGGGGCTCATGTCCGGTATTTAAAAATGCCGTTCGCGCCCGGCAAACAGGTCGCGTAGATTGCCGCGATGACGCCAGACGATCAGCCCCGTGAGTGCGCTCATGGGTAGCAGTGCCGCAGGTGCTTGCCAGGCCAGCAGCGGTAGGGTCAGCGGCGTGGCGATCAATGCGGCGAGGGAGCTGGTGCGGGTCAGGTAGAACGTCAGCAACCAGGCGCAAACCGCCAGCAATGCAGCTGGCGGATACAGGCCCAGGAGCATTCCGGCCGCGGTGGCGACACCCTTGCCACCGCGAAAGCGAAAGTACAGCGGGAACAGGTGGCCGATCACGGCACAGACGCCGATCCAGGCCTGTTCTTGCAGCGAAAGACCCGCAACACCGGCGATCAACACCGGCAACAGGCCTTTGCAGAGGTCGCCGATCAGGGTCAGGATGGCGAGTTTCTTGCCGGCCAGGCGCAACATGTTGGTGGCGCCGGCATTGCCCGAGCCACTCATTCGCGGATCGGGGTTACCGGTCAGGCGGCTGAGCAAAATGGCGAAGGACAGAGAGCCGAGCAGGTAGGCGAGGGTCGCCAGTAACCAAAACATGCTAACTATTCCGGGCGAGGACGCCCTGATTCTAACGGCGCATTGCGCCCTTGTCGTGCAGCGGAGAAAAGTGCTTGGACAGAGTGTTTATCGAGGGCCTGGAAGTCGACACCGTGATTGGTGCCTACGACTGGGAACGAGGCATCCGACAGTGCCTGCGACTTGATCTGAGCTTCGCCTGGGACAATCGCCCGGCAGCGGCAGGCGATGACCTGACCCTGGCGCTCGATTACGCGAGCGTTTCGTCGCGCATCCAGGCCTTTGCCGAGCAGGCACAGTTCCAACTGGTCGAGACCTTTGCCGAGCGTCTGGTTGAAGTGTTGATGAGCGAATTCAAGATCACCTGGATGCGCCTCAAACTGACCAAGCCTGGCGCCGTCCCGGCGGCCACCGGTGGTGTGGGCGTGGAGATCGAGCGCGGATGTCGCTGACTCAGGTGTATCTCGGGCTCGGTAGCAATATCGAGCGCGAAACCCATTTGCAGGCGGGCCTGGAAGCCCTGGCAGGCTTCCTGGTGGATATCCGTTGCTCGGCGGTGTTCGAAAGCCAGCCAGTGGGGATCAAGAGCGGTCCGTTCTTCAATTTCGTGGTGTCGGCTTACACCGATTTGCCGCTGATGGAGCTGGACCGTCGATTGAAATTCATCGAGGCGGACAATGGCCGGTATGCGCCCGACCGCAAGGGTTTGCCGCTGGATATCGACGTGCTGCTGTTTGGCGATCTGGTGGGCAATTTCGATGGATTGATCCTGCCGCGGGCAGAGATTCTGAAAAATGCCTTTGTGCTGTGGCCGTTGTCCCTGATTGCGCCGGACAGAGTGCATCCGGGGGTAGGCAAAAGCTTTGCGACGTTGTGGCGTGAGGCGCAGATTGATCAGGTGTTGGCGCCGGTGGCGTTTGAGTGGCGCGGTGAACAGCTGACACCTTCGAATTTGCTGTGAGGCGGATGATGCCTTCGCGGGCAAGCCTCGCTCCTGCAAGTTTTGCGTCGTTCGCCCCATCGCAAACGACTTGGATCTTGCAGGCGCGAGGCTTGCC
>NZ_JASCOM010000104.1:0-20955 GCF_029959925.1 Pseudomonas sp. PS02303 | reverse complement strand
GCCTCGCTCCTACAGGTTTGAGTCGTTCAATCCACTTGCGAACGACACACCCCCTGTAGGAGCGAGGCTTGCCCGCGAAGGAGCCCTCAATCCAGACCCAATTTCTTGAGCCGATATCGCATCGATCTGAATGAAAGATTCAACCGCTGGGCCGCCGCCGTGCGGTTCCAGCGGGTTTCCTCCAGTGCCTGGAGGATGAGTTTGCGTTCGACGTTTTCCAGATAATCTTCCAGGTTATCGATTTGCGTCAGGTCCGGCACGCCGCTCTCTGCCGTGCAGTTACCTTCGGCCAGTCGCAGGTCGCTGGCTTCAATCTGTTTGTCCTCGCACAGGGTGTAAGCCCGCTCCAGCACGTTCTCCAGCTCCCGTACGTTGCCCGGAAAACGGTAACTTTTCAGCGCATCCAGGGCGAGTGGATGGAGTTTTGCGGCGGGTTGACCGCTGCCGGCCGCCAGGCGCTTGAGCACATGGCTGGCCAGCGGTTCGATGTCGTCGCGGCGCTCGCGCAAAGGGGGAACGCGCAGTTCGATCACGTTCAACCGGTAGTACAAATCCTGGCGAAAGCGTTCGGCGGTGACTTCGGCATCGAGGTCTTTGTGGGTGGCACAAAGGATGCGGACATCAACCACCATTTCTTGCTGACCGCCGACACTGCGAATGGCTTTCTCCTGAATGGCTCGGAGCAGTTTGACCTGCATCGCCAAGGGCAGATCGGCCACTTCGTCGAGAAACAGTGTGCCGCCGTGGGCGGCCTGGAACAGCCCTGGTTTGTCTTCGATGGCGCCGCTGAAACTGCCTTTGCGATGGCCGAAGAATTCACTCTCCATCAACTCTGACGGAATTGCCCCGCAATTGACCGGGACGAACGGTTGATTAGCCCGCGGGCCCTGCTCGTGGATCAGTCGGGCGACCAATTCCTTGCCACTGCCGGATTCGCCGCTGATGTACACCGGGGCCTGACTGCGTGCGAGTTTGTCGATTTGTTTGCGCAGGTTGCGCATGGGCAGTGAATCGCCCAGCAACCGGCGATCGATGGCGGTACTGGCGCCACCCGGTGCCGGCAAGCGCAGGGCGCTGGTGACCAGTTCGCGCAGGCGCGTCAGGTCAACCGGCTTGGTCAGGAAGTCGAAAGCCCCTGCCTTGAGGGCGTTGATTGCTGTTTCGAGGCTGCCGTAAGCGGTGATCATCGCCACCGGCACGTGTGGGTAACGCTGCTGGATGTACTGCACCAACTCAAGGCCGGTGCCGTCGGGCAGGCGCATGTCGGTCAGGCACAGGTCGAATGTCTCGCGCATCAACAAGGCCTGGGCTTCGCCAAGGTTGCGGGCACTGTAGGTATCGAGTTTCATCCGTCCCAGGGTGATTTCCAGTAGTTCGCGGATATCCGGTTCGTCGTCGACGATCAGGACTTTTGGCCGTGGGCTCATGTTCAACTTTGTTTCCGTCCGTGAGCAAAAGTGATGCGAAAGCAGCCGCCGCCTTGGCGTGGTTTGAAGTCTAGGCGGGCCTGGTTGCTTTCGCACAGCTCACGGGACAGATAAAGCCCCAGGCCTGTGCCCTGGCTACTGGTGGTGAAGAACGGTTCGAACAAATGCGTTTGTTGGTCCGGCGCCACGCCGGGGCCGTTGTCCCGGACTTCGAGCGTCGGCAACTGGCTGTCGGGCTCGACAAACAACTCGAGCCAGGCCTGCGCCAGGTCGTGATTCAGGGCGCTATGGCGCCAGGCATTGCGCAACAGATTGTCGAGAATCTGAGTCAGCTGATTCGGGTCCATCAGGGTTTTGAAGTCGCCCGGGCCGATGTGCAGGTGAATCAACTGGCGATCGGTCGCGCCTTCACGGGTTTCGGCGACGAAATGCTCCAGCCACGGCTTCAGATCGAGCCGTTGCGGTACGGTTTGCTGGCGGCGGGACAGTTGCAGGACGTTTTCGATAACCCGATTCATTCGCTGAGAGTGGTCTTGAATAATCTGCGTCAGACGCCGATCCGCGCCGTTCAGTTCCTCGGATTCCTGCAATAGCTGCGCGGCATGACTAACGGCGCCCAGTGGATTGCGGATTTCATGGGCGATACCCGCCGTCAGGCGCCCGAGTGCGGCGAGCTTCAGTTGCTGCGCTTGTTGAGCGATCTGGGCGAGGTCCTCCAGAAATACCAGGGTGTGGTGGTTCGGGCTTTGGTCCAACGCAATGAAGCTGGGTTGCAGTTCTATGCCACTGCTGGCGATTTTCAGGCTTTGCGGTCGCAGCGATGGATTGTTGAACCACAGCTGAAGGCGTTCGACCAAGGCCGGCGAATAGTCGTCGATCAACTGACCATCGAGGTCGTTCTGCCCCAGTAAGGTCAAGGCGCTTTGATTGGCCAGTCGCACCCGCCGCTGGTCGTCCAGCACCAGAATGCCCGTGCGCATGCGGTGCAGGATCAGCGCATTGAGCGCTTCCAGGCCAAGCACTTCACTGGCTCGCTGTTCGGCGAGGTTTTCGCTGACTTCCAGTCGCCTGATCAGACCTTGCACGAGCAACGCCGCGGCAAAACACAGCGCGCCGAGAGTGCCGACTTGCAGGTACTCGCCGGGACTGATCGGGTGACTGAAACTCAGGAGGAAGCCAAGGCCGACGATGCCAAGGGCGGCGACCGCCGCGATCAACAAGCCGATACGCCCGCGCAACAAGGTGTTGCTGATGGCCACCGAGACAATGAGCAGGTTGCCGATGGCGCTGGCCACACCGCCCGCGGCATAGAACAGGCCGCACAGCAGCAGGACATCGACCAATGCAAGGCTGAAAAGCTGTGCCGGCCGTCGGGTGTTCTGCCAAAAGACCACCAGCAGGATGTTCAGCACCAGGTACAACCAACTGCCACTGCGCAGCAGGTCATCCTGGGCGAAGGCCAGCAGCTGGTTGTCCATGTTGCTGGAAATCAACAGTACGAGGGTGATGCCGACGCTTAAACGGTAGAGATGGTAAAGACGCAGCAGTCGCTGTGCCTGTTTGCCGCCGGGAGTGGACGTCTCAGCGACCACTTGGGCCCGGGCCTTGCTCTAGGTGAGCCTGGCTGCAATACCACTGTTGTTGAAGGCTCAGCGCGCGATCGCGGGGCAGGTGTACGCCGCAATGCGCGCAGCGGACCATCGGCGCGGCATCCAGCTCGGCGGAGGACCTGGGCGCGGAATTCGAAGCCTTGAACTTGCGCCAGAACCATACCGCAGCGGCAATCAGGGCGATCCAGAACAGTAAACGAAGCATGGTGAGCTGCTTTATTGGCTAATGAGCAGGCAGTTTAGCCAAGGACCTGACCTGCGCACAGCGCAATAAAAAAGGGAGACTCAAGAGTCTCCCTTTTTGCATAACCCGATGTGTCAGTCGAACACGCCGAAGGTCATGTAGCTGAACCACGAGCGGTCTTCGCTGTTGGCTTCGGACTCGTGTTCCTCTTCTTCGATCACGTCGCCATCTGCATCTTTAGGCTTCAGATCGTTCGGAATCGCGTCCTTGGCATCCTGGAACTGCTTCTGCACGTCCTGGTTGGCGCGGGTTTCGCCCGGCGGCAGAGGAGGACGGGATTCGATCAGGCCCAAGGTGGCCTTGCTCAGCCACGAACGGTTGTCGGCTTCGTCGACCGAAGGCTTGAACTGACCGTCTACCAGGCTTGGGTGGTTCGGGTAGTTGAGCTTCAGGGTTTCAAGGCTGGTGGCTGCCAGGTCGTCCAGGTGCAGACGTTGGTAGGCTTCAGTCATCACCGCCAGGCCGTCACCGACCGAAGGGGTTTCCTGGAAGTTTTCCACTACGTAACGGCCACGGTTCGCAGCGGCGACATAGGCCTGACGGGTCAGGTAGTAGTCGGCAACGTGAATCTCGTAGGCCGCCAGCAGGTTGCGCAGGTAGATCATGCGCTGCTTGGCGTCCGGCGAGTAGCGGCTGTTCGGGAAACGGCTGGTCAGCTGGGCGAACTCGTTGTACGAGTCGCGGGCCGCACCCGGGTCACGCTTGGTCATGTCCAGCGGCAGGAAGCGCGACAACAGGCCGACGTCCTGGTCGAAGGAGGTCAGGCCTTTGAGGTAATACGCGTAATCCACGTTCGGATGCTGTGGGTGCAAACGAATGAAACGCTCGGCAGCAGACTTCGCAGCCTCAGGCTCGGCGTTCTTGTAGTTGGCGTAGATCAGCTCGAGTTGAGCCTGATCGGCGTAGCGCCCGAACGGATAACGCGACTCCAGCGCCTTCAGCTTGGCTGTGGCGGCAGTGTAGCTATTGTTGTCCAGGTCGGTCTGAGCCTGCTGGTACAGCTCGACTTCGCTAAGGTTTTCGTCTACGACTTCCTTCGATGAGCAAGCAGCGGTCAATGCGAGGATGGCGATCAGCAGCAGGTGTTTCACTTGCATGGCGGCTTGCGTCCCTATGACGGCCGCTGTCTTGGGCGGGGCCGTCCTGTTATGATGAGCGCCCCGTTGAATAGCCTCGGGGCAAAAGACGCCGTATTTAACCACAAGCGCGCAGCCGAAACCAAAGGCTGTGCCGACGCCTAGTCTGAGCATGTCCGATAAAATTGAACTTCGCGCAGAGGTGCCGTCCGAATTGGGCGGCCAACGCCTCGATCAAGTCGCCGCACAATTATTCGCTGAGCACTCGCGCTCGCGCCTTTCCGCCTGGATCAAAGACGGCCGCCTGACTGTGGATGGGGCGGTTATCCGCCCGCGAGACATCGTTCATGGTGGCGCCATTCTTGAACTGACTGCCGAGCAGGAAGCTCAGGGTGAATGGATCGCTCAAGACATCGAGCTGGACATCGTCTATGAAGACGATGACATCCTGGTGATCAACAAACCTGCGGGCCTGGTGGTGCATCCTGCCGCCGGTCACGCGGATGGCACCTTGCTCAACGCCCTGTTGCACCACGTGCCGGACATTATCAATGTGCCCCGCGCCGGTATCGTGCATCGCCTGGACAAGGACACCACCGGTCTGATGGTGGTGGCCAAGACCATTCAGGCGCAGACACAGCTTGTCACGCAATTGCAGAGCCGTAGCGTAAGCCGGATCTACGAATGCATCGTGATCGGTGTGGTGACGGCCGGCGGCAAGATCAATGCGCCGATCGGTCGTCATGGCCAGCAACGCCAGCGCATGGCCGTGATGGAAGGGGGCAAGCAAGCCGTCAGCCATTACCGCGTACTTGAGCGTTTCCGCTCTCACACGCACGTGCGGGTGAAGCTGGAAACCGGCCGTACACACCAGATTCGCGTGCACATGGCCCACATCAACTACCCGTTGGTCGGAGATCCTGCCTACGGCGGTCGCTTCCGCATTCCACCGGCCGCCAGTGTGACCATGGTCGAATCGTTGAAGGCGTTCCCGCGTCAGGCACTGCATGCGCGGTTCCTGGAGCTGGATCACCCGACCACCGGTAAACGCATGAGCTGGGAATCGCCATTACCGGATGATTTCGTCTGGTTGCTGACGCTGCTCAAGCAAGACCGCGAGGCGTTCATCGGATGAGTGACTGGCTGATTCCCGACTGGCCTGCGCCTGCCGGGGTGAAAGCCTGCGTTACCACCCGTGCGGGCGGCGTCAGTCTGGCGCCGTTCGACAGCCTCAACCTTGGCGATCACGTCGGCGACAACCCGGAAGCGGTTGCCGAAAATCGCCGACGCCTCACCGATCATTTCTCTATTCAGCCGGCCTGGTTAAAGCAGGTTCACGGCATTGCCGTGGCCCATGCCGACCCCAATATCACGGCAACCGCTGATGCCAGTTGGACGACAACCCCCGGCATTGCCTGCGCGGCAATGACCGCCGATTGCCTGCCAGCGCTATTTTGTGACCGCGCCGGTACTCGCGTCGCGGCGGCCCATGCCGGTTGGCGTGGATTGGCGGCAGGTGTGCTCGAAGCGACGCTCGACAGCCTGGCGGTGCCTCCAGAAGACGTGCTGGTCTGGCTGGGCCCGGCCATTGGCCCGCAAGCCTTTGAAGTCGGCCCGGAAGTGCGCGAGACCTTCGTCCAGCAACTGCCCGAAGCGGCCAAAGCCTTTGTGCCCAGCCAAAACGCTGGCAAGTTCATGGCCGACATCTACGAACTGGCGCGTTTGCGCCTTGCTGTGCGCGGTGTCACCGCTGTTTATGGTGGCGGTTTCTGCACCGTGACCGATCCTCGCTTCTTTTCTTACCGCCGCAATCCACGCACGGGTCGGTTTGCCTCTCTTATCTGGCTGTAGTGCCCTGTCTGGGGTACGAACGCTAGACTTCTCTGATCTACATCAATTCCAAGACGCTTGAATCTCCCAGAATCGACCACATCTAATGAGGTATCTGGCAGGTTTCTTCATTCAGGATGTTTTATAGGTCCGGCCTGCTCAAAAGGAAGGTGACCCATGCGCATAGATCGTTTAACCAGCAAATTGCAGTTAGCTCTATCCGACGCCCAATCGCTGGCCGTCGGCCTTGACCATCCCGGCATCGAGCCGGCGCACTTGATGCAGGCCATGCTTGAACAGCAGGGTGGTTCGATCAAGCCCCTGCTGATGCAGGTCGGTTTTGACGTCAACAGCTTGCGTAAAGAGCTGACCAAAGAGCTCGACCAGCTCCCGAAAATCCAGAACCCGACCGGCGACGTGAACATGTCGCAGGATCTGGCGCGCCTGCTTAACCAGGCCGATCGCCTGGCCCAGCAGAAGGGCGATCAGTTCATTTCCAGTGAACTGGTGTTGCTCGCCGCGATGGACGAGAACAGCAAGCTCGGCAAATTGCTGCTCGGTCAGGGCGTCAGCAAAAAAGCCCTCGAAAACGCGATCACTAACCTGCGTGGCGGCGAAGCGGTCAATGACGCCAATCACGAAGAGTCGCGCCAGGCGCTGGATAAATACACCGTCGACCTGACCAAGCGTGCCGAAGAAGGCAAGCTCGACCCGGTGATCGGCCGTGACGACGAAATTCGCCGGACCATCCAGGTCCTGCAGCGTCGCACCAAGAATAACCCGGTGCTGATCGGTGAGCCTGGCGTGGGTAAAACCGCCATTGCCGAAGGCCTGGCCCAGCGCATCATCAACGGTGAAGTGCCGGATGGTCTGAAGGGCAAGCGCCTGCTGTCCCTGGACATGGGGTCGCTGATTGCCGGTGCCAAGTACCGCGGCGAGTTCGAAGAACGCCTGAAATCGCTGCTCAACGAGCTGTCGAAGCAGGAAGGGCAGATCATTCTGTTCATCGACGAACTGCACACCATGGTCGGCGCCGGTAAGGGCGAAGGCTCGATGGACGCGGGCAACATGCTCAAGCCTGCATTGGCACGCGGCGAATTGCATTGCGTTGGTGCGACCACGCTGAACGAGTACCGCCAATATATAGAGAAGGATGCGGCACTCGAACGACGCTTCCAGAAAGTCCTGGTGGACGAGCCGAGCGAAGAGGACACCATCGCGATTCTGCGGGGCCTCAAAGAGCGTTATGAGGTTCACCACAAAGTCGCGATCACCGACGGTGCCATCATTGCCGCGGCCAAGCTCAGCCATCGCTACATTACCGACCGTCAATTGCCGGACAAGGCCATCGACCTGATCGACGAAGCGGCCAGCCGTATCCGCATGGAGATCGACTCCAAGCCGGAGGTCCTCGACCGTCTGGAGCGCCGTCTGATTCAGCTGAAGGTGGAATCCCAGGCGCTGAAGAAAGAAAGCGACGACGCGGCGAAGAAACGTCTGGAGAAGTTGCAGGAAGAAATCGTTCGCCTCGAACGTGAGTATTCGGACCTCGAAGAAATCTGGAACTCGGAAAAAGCCGAAGTACAGGGTTCTGCGCAGATCCAGCAGAAAATCGAACAGTCCCGTCAGGAACTGGAAGCCGCGCGCCGTAAAGGTGATCTGAACCGCATGGCCGAGCTGCAATACGGGGTGATCCCGGACCTGGAGCGCAGCCTGCAAATGGTCGACCAGCATGGCAAAAGCGAAAACCAGTTGCTTCGCAGCAAGGTGACTGAAGAGGAAATCGCTGAAGTCGTCTCGAAGTGGACCGGCATTCCGGTGTCGAAAATGCTCGAAGGCGAGCGCGACAAGCTGATGAAGATGGAAAGCCTGTTGCACCAGCGTGTGATTGGTCAGGACGAAGCGGTGATCGCCGTTTCCAACGCGGTGCGGCGTTCCCGGGCCGGGTTGTCCGACCCGAATCGTCCGAGCGGTTCGTTCATGTTCCTCGGCCCGACCGGTGTCGGTAAAACCGAGCTGTGCAAGGCGCTGGCCGAGTTCCTCTTTGATACGGAAGAGGCGATGGTGCGGATCGACATGTCCGAGTTCATGGAGAAACATTCCGTGGCCCGGCTGATCGGTGCGCCACCGGGCTACGTGGGCTATGAAGAGGGCGGTTACCTGACCGAGGCGGTGCGTCGCAAGCCTTACTCGGTGATCCTCCTGGACGAGGTCGAGAAGGCCCACCCGGATGTGTTCAACATCTTGCTGCAAGTGCTGGAAGATGGCCGCTTGACCGACAGCCATGGCCGCACGGTAGATTTCAAGAACACCGTGATCGTCATGACCTCCAACCTGGGCTCGGTGCAGATCCAGGAACTGGTCGGTGATCGAGAGGCGCAACGTGCGGCGGTGATGGATGCGATTTCCACGCACTTCCGGCCGGAGTTCATCAACCGGGTCGACGAAGTGGTGATCTTCGAGCCGTTGGCGCGGGATCAGATCGCGGGCATTACCGAGATCCAGTTGGGTCGTCTGCGCAGTCGCCTGACTGAGCGCGAGTTGAAACTGGAGCTGAGTCCAGAGGCCATGGACAAGCTGATCGCGGTGGGTTACGACCCGGTGTACGGCGCACGACCGCTCAAACGAGCGATTCAGCGCTGGATCGAGAACCCGCTGGCACAGCTGATTCTGTCCGGTCGATTCATGCCTGGCGACACGGCTGTCGGCAAGGTGGAGAACGACGAGATCGTATTTGCCTGACCCGTCACGGCGGTGAAATAAACAAGGCCTCGCATTGCGAGGCCTTTTTTTCGTCAGGTTGTTGAACTGAAAGGAAAAGGCTTGTAAAGTGCGCCCCGCAGTAAGTCGCCCGTAAGGGTTTCTGCTCCCCAAGCAGAAATCTGAAATAAGTTGCAAATCATTAACTTGAATGCAATTTAAGGGGTTGACAGAGGTGCTTAAGATTGTAGAATAGCGCGCCTCAGACACACGAACGCAGCGATGCGAACGGGTCGAAGAGAGTGCAACAAAGCGTCAAACGTTGTAATTGAAATATGTAGTTCCGTGATAGCTCAGTCGGTAGAGCAAATGACTGTTAATCATTGGGTCCCAGGTTCGAGTCCTGGTCACGGAGCCAATTTCAAACCGGGGTATAGCGCAGTCCGGTAGCGCGCCTGCTTTGGGAGCAGGATGTCAGGAGTTCGAATCCCCTTACCCCGACCATTTTTGGGTCGTTAGCTCAGTTGGTAGAGCAGTTGGCTTTTAACCAATTGGTCGTAGGTTCGAATCCCACACGACCCACCATTTTTGAAACCAGTTAACGCTGGGATCAGATCTTAAGATCAGACGCCAAAAGCTCTGTTCGCAGAAGGCGCCTTTAAAAGGTGCCTTTTTTTTACCGGGGTATAGCGCAGTCCGGTAGCGCGCCTGCTTTGGGAGCAGGATGTCAGGAGTTCGAATCCCCTTACCCCGACCATATTAAAAATCCTCGTATCGAAAGATACGGGGATTTTTTTTGTCTGCAAAAAACAACACTTCAGTTATCGTATAACTCCAGGGCAGCGCTTCCAGGTGTAAATCGCCAGCCGAAAAAAAAACCGCGTTTCCCGAAAGAAAAACGCGGTTTGATTCCTGGAGGCTTAGGCGCCGTCTTGGTCTTTCAAATGTTCGAACAGGCCTTTTGGCATTTTCTTGCCATTGGCTTCGAAGTTGGCTTTTACGTTGTCGTAAGCCTCTTGCTCGTCGATGAAGCCGTCATGGTTGGTGTCGATCTTGTCGAAGTTGGACTTCGGCGCGACTTTCTGGAATTCGGCGCGGGAGACCTTGCCGTCGCCATCGGTATCGGTCTTCGCCATCGACGCATCGCCACACTTGCCTTCGCCACATTTGCCTTCAGGGGTTTTCACCACCTGTTCGGCCGAGGCCAGCAAATAGCCTTGGGTCAACGGCTGCGCAGCGAATACGGAACCGGACAACATCATGCCGCCGGCTAAAACAGCGCCGAGCAGGCCAATAGTGTTTTTGGTAGTACGGGACATTTCAATACTCCTGGGTTGCACGACACAACCGTTCGATAAAGGACGCCACGTGAGTGCGGCGATAACCGTAGCGGGCGAGTTGCCTTGCTCGGATGTGGCCATTTAAGGGGCGGGGTGTATCGCTACTGTGTCGCGCAAGGGGGAGTTTGTAAGCGAAGGGGAGGAATCGTGGGGGGAGATACAGTGGGACACACAAGTGGACCGAGGTGCCTCATTCGCGGGCAAGCCTCGCTCCTACAGATCGGTGGTTAACTTGTAGGAGCGAAGCGTGCCCGCGAAGATGCCCTAATGGACGCTGAAGATCTTAATGCAGTTTGAGTCGCGGCTCAGTCCCGCGCCCAATCTTGCTGCCGAGCATCAACATCGCCGTGCGAAACGCGCCATACAGCGCCATCTGGTGCATGCGATACAGCGACACGTAAAACATCCGCGCCAGCCAGCCTTCGAGCATCACGCTACCGGTCAGGTTGCCCATCAAGTTACCCACAGCCGAAAAACGCGACAGTGAGATCAGCGAGCCGTAGTCGGTGTATTTGTACTCCGGCAACGCCTTGCCTTCGATCCGCAGTTTCAGCGATTTTGCCAGTAACGAGGCCTGCTGATGTGCGGCTTGCGCGCGCGGCGGTACGTTACGATCGGTGCCCGGTTGCGGGCAGGCCGCGCAGTCACCGAAGGCGAAGATGTTTTCATCGCGGGTGGTTTGCAGGGTCGGCAGCACTTGCAGCTGGTTGATGCGGTTGGTTTCCAGGCCATCGATGTCTTTGAGGAAACCCGGCGCACGAATGCCGGCGGCCCAGACTTTCAGGCTGGCGTTGATCACGTTGCCATCGGCGGTGATCAAGCTATCAGCGGTCACTTCGCTGACGGCGGCGTTGGTCATCACATTGACCCCGAGTTTCTCCAGGGTTTTATGCACAGGCCCGCCGATGCGTTCCGGCAGGGCTGGCAGCACTCGTGGGCCGGCTTCGATCAGGGTGATGTGCATGTTTTCCGGTTTGATCCGGTCCAGGCCATAGGCCGCCAGCTCGTGGGCGGCGTTGTGCAGTTCTGCTGCCAGTTCGACACCGGTGGCACCCGCGCCGACGATGGCGACGCTGATCTGCTCGACCTTGTCGGTCTGCCCGGCATGGGCGCGCAGGTAGTGATTGAGCAATTGCTGGTGAAAACGCTCGGCCTGTTTGCGGGTGTCGAGAAACAGGCAATGCTGCGCCGCGCCCTGCGTGCCGAAATCGTTGGTGGTACTGCCGACGGCAATCACCAGCGAGTCGTAAGCCACTTCACGCGCCGGTACCAGTTCCAGGCCGGCTTCGTCGTAAGTGGCGGCCAGCTGGATTTTCTTCTGCTCGCGGTCGAGGCCACTCATGCGCCCCAGCTGGAACTCGAAGTGGTTCCATTTCGCCTGGGCAACATAGTTGAGTTCGTCTTCGGAAGAGTTCAGCGACCCGGCCGCCACTTCGTGCAACAACGGCTTCCAGATGTGGGTCAGGTTCGCGTCGACCAGCATCACGCTGGCCGTGCCACGTTTGCCCAGAGTCTTACCCAGACGGGTAGCCAACTCCAGACCGCCGGCGCCGCCGCCAACGATGACAATACGATGAGTCATAGGGATATCTCGCAAGGCTAAAAGAAATCGGTGCAGTCAACCGAGCGAGCGCGAGGCAGCTCATAGCGTCAGGTAACTGATAAATCGGCTCAACAGGCCTAAACCAATGGTCACTGCCAACACCACCACCAGGAGCATCCACGGCCGGAAAGGCCGGCGCTCGACTCGGTGCTGGGACAGGTGCAGGTACTCTTCGACATGCTTCTGGTCGTCGGGGTTCAGGCGGCTGGTCATATTGGGCCTCGTCAGGTAGACGTTGCTGAAGGTGTAGAAGCTACAGGCTGATTAACGAACGTTGAACGGAGCATAGCCGCTGTCGGGAATGGGCTCGACGCTCACCCTGTCGTCCAGGCGAATGATTCCACCTTGTAGCACTCGGGCCGTGATTCCGCCATGTCCGCGCACAGCCTGAAACGTCCCGGGGCCGAGGTTGTTTTGCAGGCGCGCGCAAGGCTGGCACCAGCCGGTGGTTTCGAAAATCGCCTGGCCGATGCGGAAGCGACGACCCTTGAGGCTGAACAGGTTGATACCACTGATAACGAGGTTGCGCCGCAAATCCTCAGGCAAGACCGGTTTGTCGTGCGGGCGGCCCATCAGCGAACTGATCACCGCCAGATGCTCCCACTGAATCAACGTCACTTGCCGTGCGTTACGGACTCCCGGGCGGGCTCGATCGCCGGTCAGGCCGGCTTCAAGTCGCGCCTCAACGGCATCCAGTTCGATCATCGGCACGTGAGGTTCCGGGCGCACGCCGATCCAGCGCACGCGGCCGGCTTGCGGGACTTCGGCGATTAATGCCTGCAATGGGCTCACAGGCTGATCCCGACGTCGAAGACGATGCTGCGGCCAAGGTTACTGCGCAGGAAGTCCGGAGCGTCCGGATGTGCAAACAGCACTCGGGCGAAGGTCGGACCGACCAACGACAGCGAGCGCCAGCCCTGGCGCAAGTATTCGGTCGGCGGCGGAAAATGGCTGTTGAGGTCCAGCACTTCACGCTTGAGGCTGGCGAACGCAATGATGTCCAGTTCCCCCAGGTCCATGCCGCGTTCTTTGTAGTTGTGGGCTTTTTTACGCAAGGTCGGCGCCAGTCTCAGCAGGAATTCATTGGCGGGAATGCGTCGGGGCTTGGCCTCGCGACGCACCAGTTGGCTCAGGGAAAACGCGCTGCGCCGGCGTTGCAGTTCATCGCGCCATTCGTCGTTGAGGCGCCGCCCCTCGTCGAGGACGAAGAACACCTCGAAACTGGCGTCGCGGAACAGCACGTCCGGCGGCTCCCCGGCAGGCGCGAACTCGTCGGCGCGATAGGGAATGTTCAGGCCTTGCAGCAGGCGCTGACAAACCCAACGCTCACGCTCCCATTTGCGGGCATTGGACAGAAAGGCGTTGGCTTGCTCGGCCGCGATGGTCAGCAGGCGTAAATAATCTGAGTCATCCATAGGCCCAAGCTTAGCGTTCAAATGCGACAAGCAGAAAGCGTTTACCGGTAAAGGACGTCACTGGGCAGTCGGATCGGGCGGTGTAGACTGATGGCCACTGTGTGTAATTGATCCGACAAGGGGGTGAATGTGAAATATTGGCCGGTGTTGCTACTGGGGCTTCTGCCCTTATGGGCCCAGGCGGTGGAGGTGGGCGAGCGACTCGCGCCCTGGACCTTGCTCGATCAATTCGACCAGGCTTATACGCTCGATCATCAGACTCAGACGCTGCTGGTGGCGCGAAGCATGGACGCCGCCAAACTGGTTGACGCTGCGCTGAAAGGCGAGCCCAAGGGTTATCTGGAGGCGCGCCACGTTGTGTTTTTAGCGGACATCCAGCGCATGCCACGGCTGATCGCGAAGATGTTTGCCGTTCCGGCCATGCGTGATTATTCCTATCGGGTCATGCTGGACCGCGAGGGGCGTGTGGCGCCGCGTTATCCCGGGGCTGTGGATAAAGTGCTGTGGCTGCAACTCAAAGATGGCCAATTGGTTGCGCAACACGAATATGCCACGGCCGCGCAGTTGCATGAGGCGCTGGAGAAGGCTGGACCATGATCGGTGCCGAGCTGCTGTCCCAGCAAACGCTGACAGTCGGCTGGCTGATTTATGTGTCCGTGCTGCTCTGGGCCCTCTGGCGTGCGCCGTGGGTTGAGCTGTTCACCGACAGCCGCCGTCAGCATTTGCTGTTTGGCACAGTGTTCGCGCTGTTCATGCTGTGGCTGGTGCGACGTGATTTCGATACAGGCGTGTCGTATCACTTCATCGGCATGACGGCTGTGACGTTGCTGCTGGACTGGCCACTGGCGATCGTCGGTGCCTTGGTGGCGCAATGCGGGCTGGTGCTGCTCGGGCGTCAGGACCTGGCGGCCGTCGGGGTCAACGGTGCGCTGCTGATTGTGCTGCCGGTGCTGGTGACCGAATGCTGTGCGATCCTGGTCGAACGCGCGCAGCCACGTAATCCCTTTGTGTATATCTTCGTTTCCGGCTTCTTCGCCGCGGCGTTGTCAGCGTTGCTGTGTCTATTACTGGCGCTGTGGCTGTTGTGGTTCAACGAACGTTTCGAGATGCCGTACTGGCTTGAGGATTTTGTCGGTTATCTGTGGCTGCTGATTTTTCCGGAAGCCTTCATCAACGGGATGATTGTCAGCGCGCTGGTGGTGTTCAGCCCGGAATGGCTGGAGACCTTCAACCGCACACGCTACCTTTCGGCGCCCTGGAAAGACGACGATCCCAAATCTTGATCCACATCAAATCGATAAAACGCTGACGCTTTCATGCTCCACAAAACCTACAGGAGCATCGATATGAGTGTGTACGAATGGGCAAGGCAGGAACTGCGTCAGAGTCTGGATAACGCACAGGAAGTGGGGTTTGATCCGGGATTGAGCCTGCGCGCCTTGCTCAGCGCGGTGGTGCAGCAGAGCAAGGCGGTGCGCAGTGCCGAAGACCTGGCCGACGAGTTGCGCTTTCTGGCGGAAAACCTCGATGAAGACCAGGACTACGGCTTTATGCGGCCTTGAGTGTCAGTGACGCGGGTCGAAGTCTTCGCTGAACATCTCGTCTTCGGCGTCCGGGCTGACCGGGATCTTGTGTTCTTCCGACGCCCAGGCGCCCAGGTCGATCAGTTTGCAACGGTCAGAACAGAATGGCCGGAATTTGTTTTCGGGACTCCATTCAACAGGGGCTCCGCAGGTTGGGCAATCGACGGTTGGGGTTTGGCTCATGACTGGCCTCCACGCAATGTAAGGTAAAAGTGATGCAGGCGTTCGACCTCGCTGTGCAGCCAGGCGAGGTCGCGGTCGTTGACCACCACATCGTCGGCGTGGCTCAAGCGGTCCTGGCGGCTGGATTGCGCCTTGAGGATCGCCTGGACCTGTTGCTCGCTGGTCTGGTCACGCTGCAAGGTGCGTTCGATCTGTAGCTGTTCCGGGGCATCGATCACCAGGACCCGTTGGGTCATGGCGTACTGCCCGGACTCGATCAGCAACGGCGAAACCAGAATCGCGTAAGGCGATTGTGCCTTGGCCAGGTGATCGGTGATTTCCTTGGCGATCAGCGGATGCAGCAACGCTTCGAGCCAGCGGCGTTCCTCCGGCACCTCAAAGATCAGTTTGCGCAGCGCCGCGCGATCCAGTTGTCCGTCGGCTTGCAATACGGCGGGGCCGAAATGTTCAGCGATCTTCGCCAGCGCCGGGCGCCCCGGCTCCACCACCCAGCGCGCCGCATGATCGGCGTCCACCACGTGCACGCCCAGGTCGATGAAGTGCTGGGCAGCCGCGCTTTTGCCGCTGCCGATGCCGCCGGTCAGGCCGAGAATCCAGGGTTTTTCCACAGGGGTATTCATTTCAAACCGACAAACTGCCAATAGAAGCCGGTTATTTGACCACCCCAGAGCAAGGCAATCCAGCCGGCAATTGCCAGAAAGGGTCCGAAGGGGATCGGAGTCGAGGTTTGCGCGTTGCGCAGTCGCAGCAAAATCACCCCGATGATGGCCCCCACGAGCGATGACAGCAGAATGGTCAACGGCAATATCTGCCAACCGCCCCAGGCCCCGAGCAGGGCCAGTAACTTGAAATCGCCGTGGCCGATGCCGTCCTTGCCGGTGAGCAGCTTGAACAGCCAGAACACCGACCACAACGTCATATAACCGGCCACTGCGCCCCACAATGCCTCATGCAGTGACACGAACAGCCCGAAGCTGTTGACGATCAACCCCAGCCACAGCAGCGGCAGCACCAATACATCCGGCAGCAGTTGGTGCTCGGCGTCGATTAGACTCATCGCCAGCAGGTCCCAGGTCAGCACCAGCACCATGCAGGCCTGCCAGCCGAAGCCGAAATGCCAGGCGATAAACCCCGAGAGCAGACCGCAGGCCAGTTCAGTCAGCGGATAACGTTTGCTGATTGGCGCGGCGCAGTTCGAGCATCGACCCCGTAAAAACAGATAACTGAGCAGCGGGATGTTTTCCCAGGCGCGGATTCGATGGTCGCACTGCGGGCAGTGGGAATGAGGCAGCATCAAGTTGTAGGCGGGGCCCGGTGCCTCGGGCGGAACACCCAACACGTCATGGGCTTGCAGCCGCCATTCGCGTTGGAGCATTTTCGGCAGGCGCCAGACCACCACGTTGAGGAAACTGCCTACCAGCAGGCCGACTGCCAAGGCGATGACCACGAACACCAGCGGGTAGAGGATCAGGACTTCGTTCAAGGGCATGTCAGATCGCTGAGCCGAGTTGGAAGATGGGCAGGTAC
This sequence comes from Pseudomonas sp. PS02303, assembly GCF_029959925.1. Classification (NCBI taxonomy): domain Bacteria; kingdom Pseudomonadati; phylum Pseudomonadota; class Gammaproteobacteria; order Pseudomonadales; family Pseudomonadaceae; genus Pseudomonas; species Pseudomonas sp. PS02303. The sequence continues at coordinate 4,417 of NZ_JASCOM010000104.1, read as the reverse complement.
ATCGCAACCACCAGGCCACCGACAATAACACCCAGCACCACCATGATGAACGGCTCCATCAGGCTGGTGAGGTTATCGACCATATTGTCCACTTCGTCCTCGTAGAAGCTCGCGACCTTATCGAGCATGTCGTCCAGAGCGCCGGATTCTTCGCCAATGGCGGTCAGCTGGATCGCCATACTGGGAAAGATGCCGGAGGTGCGCATCGAGAAATTCAGCTGCATGCCGGTCGACACGTCCTGCTTGATGCGCAGCACCGCCCGTTTGAACACGATGTTGCCAGTCGCGCCCGCCACTGAATCCAGGGCTTCGACCAACGGCACGCCGGCGGCGAATGTGGTCGACAGGGTGCGGGCGTAACGGGCCACGGCGGACTTGTACATCAAGGTGCCGATCAGCGGCAGCTTCAGCAGCCAGGTGTCCGTGCGGTCCCGAAAGGCCTCGGATGTTTTAAAGGCGTGGCGCACACCGAAGATCGCGGCGATCAACGCGCCAAGCATCATCCACCACCAGGCCTGCAAGAACTCCGACAAGCCGATGACCATCACGGTGAAGGCCGGCAACTCGGCGCCAAAGCCCTTGAACACCGACTCGAACTGCGGCACCACCTTGATCAGCAGAATCCCGGTGACAATGATCGCCACAAAGACCACGGCCAGCGGGTAGGTCATGGCTTTCTTGATCTTGGCCTTGAGGCTTTCGCTCTTTTCCTTATAGGTCGCCACCCGTTCCAGCAGGGTATCCAGAGCGCCAGCCTGCTCACCTGCGTCGACGAGGTTGCAGTACAGCTCGTCGAAATACTGCGGTTTTTTACGCAAGGACGCAGCGAAGCTGTTACCCGCCGCGACTTCCTGCTTCACCTCGTCCACCAGTTTGCGCATGGCCGGGTTGTCGAAGCCTTCACCGATGATGTCGAACGATTGCAGCAGCGGCACGCCGGCTTTCATCATCGTTGCCATTTGCCGGGTAAACAGGGCGATTTCCTGAGCCTTGATCCGATTGCCGAAACTGAAAATCGAGGCGGATTTCTTGCGCACCTTGCCGGGGTTGATCCCCTGCTTGCGCAACTGAGCCTTGATCAAGGCCGGGTTGAGACCGCTCAACTCGCCGGTCATCTTTGATCCTTTCCTGTCCGTGCCTTCCCAGGCGTAGACGCTGATTTTTGCTGCTTTGACCGCCATGTTCAGTCCTTGGTGACCCGGTTGATTTCTTCAAGGCTGGTGACGCCTTGCATGGCCTTGATCAAGCCCGAGGTGCGCAAGTCATTAAAACCGTCCTTGCGCATCTGAATGTCGATTTCCAGGGAATTGCCTTCGGCCATGATCAGCCGTTGCAGGTCCGGTGTGTTTTTCACCACTTCATAAATCCCCACTCGCCCCTTGTAACCGCCATTGCACTGATCGCAACCGACCGGCTCATAGATCGTGAACGAGCCGATGCGTTCCTCGGGGAAGCCTTCCTTGAGCAACGCCTCGCGGGGAATCTCGATGGGTTTCTTGCAATGGCTGCACAGTTTGCGCGCCAGCCGCTGGGCGATGATCAGGGTGACCGAGGTGGCGATGTTGAAGCCCTGAATGCCCATGTTGTGCAGGCGGGTCAGGGTTTCCGCGGCGCTGTTGGTGTGCAGGGTGGAAAGCACCATGTGCCCGGTCTGGGCGGCCTTGATGGCGATTTCGGCGGTTTCGAGGTCGCGGATCTCACCGACCATGATCACGTCCGGGTCCTGACGCAGGAACGAGCGCAGAGCCTGGGCGAAATCCAGCCCTTGCTTGGGATTGACGTTGACCTGATTGATGCCTTCCATGTTGATCTCCACCGGGTCTTCGGCGGTGGAGATGTTGATGTCCACGGTGTTGAGGATATTCAACCCGGTGTAGAGCGACACGGTCTTGCCCGAACCGGTCGGCCCGGTGACCAGGATCATGCCCTGTGGCTGCTTCAGCGCAGCCATGTACAAGGCTTTCTGTTCAGGCTCGTAGCCGAGGGCGTCGATACCCATTTGTGCGCTGGATGGGTCGAGGATCCGGATCACCACTTTCTCGCCCCACAGGGTCGGCAGGGTGTTGACCCGGAAGTCGATGGACTTGGTCTTGGACAGGCGCATCTTGATCCGTCCGTCCTGGGGTTTGCGCCGCTCGGAGATGTCGAGGCTGGCCATGACTTTCAGCCGCGCCGCAATGCGGTTGGCCAGTTGGCTCGGCGGCTTGGCGACTTCTCGCAGCATGCCGTCGGTGCGCATCCGCACCCGGTAGGTTTTTTCGTAGGGCTCGAAATGCAGGTCGGAAGAGCCGCTCTTGATCGCATCGAGCAACATCTTGTGGACGAAGCGCACCACCGGCGCGTCATCGGCATCCTGGCCGGCGATGGCGTCCTTTTTGTTGTCGTCGACCGACTCGATGTCCAGCCCGTCAAGGTCAACATCGGCCATGTCTTCCAGGCCGGTTGCTTGGTTGTCGAAGAACTTCTCGATGGCATCGCCGAGCTTATCGTCCTCTACCAGAATGGCTTCGGTGTTCAGACCGGTGCTGAACTGGATGTCATTGATGGCTTGATGATTGGTCGGGTCGGAAACCCCCACGAACAGTTTGTTGCCACGGCGCCAGAGGGGCAGGGCGTGGTGCTGACGGATCAGTTTCTCGCTGACCAACCCTCGAGGCTGGGCTTCCTTGTCCAGGCAATTGAGGTCGAGCAGCGCCATGCCGAAATGCTCCGAGGCAATCTCGGCAACCTGCCGGCTCTTCACCAGCTTGTTCTGCACCAGGTAACTGACCAGGGAGATTTTGCTGCGTTGGGCATGCAGATACGCCTGTTGCGCGCTTTGCTCAGTGAGCAGTTCGGCCATGACCAGTTGCTTGGCCAGACCGCTTAGGGCGATGTCATTCATGGGGATACCGGACGCAGACAGTTCATGACTTATAGCCTAGTCAAGGCGCTGAGCCAAACCAGCGGCCGTCAGGTGACAAATAGTGTCAGATAGTGCGGATCCTGGGGGTAGGAAAGGTCCCTGACCTGGCTTCACGCCCCGCCAACTGGGGGCGCAGCGCTTGGCACGGGCTGTGCTGAAGTTCATTCAGATCATGAGATTTCGACTCATGCATGGAGCCTGTCTATGAATACTCAAAAAGGTTTTACCCTGATCGAACTGCTGATCGTGGTGGCGATCATCGGGATTCTGGCGACGTTTGCGTTGCCGGCTTATTCGAAGTATCAAGCGCGTGCCAAGGTGACGGCCGGTCTGGCAGAGATCACGGCGTTGAAAGTCCCGTTTGAGGACCTCATGAACTCTGGTACCAATCCGGATCTGACAAAAGTGGGCGGAACCGCCACGACTTCCAATTGCACAACCACGGCAGCGGGTGTCGCGACTGATGGTACCGGCACCATCGGTTGCACGATCCTCAACGCTCCAGGTCCGGTCTTGAGCAAAACCATTACCCTGACGCGCTCTCTGACTGGCTGGACTTGCGCCACCACAGTGGCTCAGGAGTACGCACCTAAAGGCTGCACAGGCGTCTGATACTCGCGGTTAACAAATGCCCCGCCTTTCACGAGGTGGGGCATTTTTTTGTCTATTGAAGGGAAAAACGCGTTAAAGAAAGAAATTCTCGACAATTCATGGCCTTAGGCCCACGTCAAAACCCGCAACTTGCATGTAGAGAATCACCAAGTCATGCATTTTGCATGATTTCGAAAATCTGGTGTTTTTATAAGCTGTTGTTTTATAAGGATTTATTGGCTGTCTCAAAGTTGGCACAGCGTTCGCAATATACCCAGTAACCCTGCTGACAAGACACGCAGCAGACTTTCTAGAAAAACAGGAGTTACTCGTATGAAGAAGTTCGCTATCGCTGCCGCTACTGCTACCGCGCTGACCCTGACCATGGCCAACGCTGCATTCGCTCAAACCCAAGCGACTCAGGCTCCAATGGTCCTGGCTGCCGGTGAAGTGACCCAAGCAAAAGAAGCTACCTCCGATACCTGGATCACCACCAAAGTCAAAGCAGACCTGGTAACCGAAAAAGGCATTCCTGGTACCGACATCAAGGTTGAGACCAACAAAGGTGTTGTTTCCCTGTCGTCCACTGTTGCAGTGACTGAAGCACAGAAAACCACCGCCGTGGCCATCGCCAAGAAAATCAAAGGCGTCCAGGCGGTCTCCGCTGACGGCCTGAAAGCCGAGTAAGGCAAGACTTCTCGCCTGGACTGGGAGAAGGCGCGGCAGGCGGGCCGAGCAATACGCCAGCCGCATCTGGAGAGTTCATGCGAAAGGCCACAAGGATGTGGCCATTACAGGCCTCCGACATTCGTGTCGGGGGCCTGTTCTATTGTGGGCGTCACACAAACCAATGTGGGAGTGAGCCTGCTCGCGATAGCGGTGTGTCAGCCAACATCAATGCTGGATGACACACCGCTATCG
>NZ_JASCOM010000103.1:0-20991 GCF_029959925.1 Pseudomonas sp. PS02303 | reverse complement strand
GGCGAAGGCGTCCTTGAGATTGCCTTCGCCGGCAAGCCTGGCTCCGACAGGGGCGCGGTGGTCAATAAAAGGAGCGTGCCGTGCTTGCGACGGCTTTGGTGTTGGTGGCGGCGCTGTTGCACGCGGCGTGGAATACCCTGATCAAATTCAGCGCCGAACGGCTGCTGGTGGTGGCCTGCATGGATAGCGTCGCGATGCTGTTTGTCGCCCTGATGCTGCCGTTCGTGGCGCTGCCACCGATTGAAATCTGGCCATGGATTCTGGCGTCGGCGGCGTTCGAACTGCTCTATCGCTATCTGCTGATCCAGGCGTATCGGGTCGGCGACCTCGGGTTGGTCTATCCGTTGATGCGTGGGCTGTCGCCGCTGGTGGTGCTGGCACTGACGCTGATCTTCGCTGGCGAAGTCCTGACAAATCAGCAGATTTTCGGAATCCTGTTGATTCCGTTTGGCATGCTGTGCCTGCTCTGGCAGGGCGGTGGTGGTGCGCGTCTGCCGTGGTCGATGTTGCCGGTGGTGGCGCTGATCGGCCTGTGCATCGGCTGCTACACCTTCATCGATGGCCAGGCGTTACGGCGCTGGTCGCACCCTCTGGACTATCTGGTCTGGGTCACGTTGCTCAGCGCTTGGCCGTTCCCGTTGCTGGCGCTGGTAAGCAAGCGCACGGCGTTCATGCTGTTCTGGCGTGAACAGTGGCGACTGGGGCTGGCGGTCGGGTTCTGCGTGTTGTTCAGCTACGCTTTGGTGCTGTGGGCAATGCAACTGGGGTCGATTGCCGAAGCGGCGGCGTTGCGCGAGATCAGCGTGATTCTGGTGGTGCTGTTCGGCATGCGTTACCTGAAAGAACCTTTCGGCAGGCCAAGGCTCTTAGCCTGTGGGCTCGTACTGATCGGTATTTTGGTCATGAAGTTCTAACGGGCACTCAACATTCCAAAACTGAAGAAAGGACTGCTTTATGACGGTTGCTCTGTGGTGCGTTTTGATCGCGATTTTCCTGCCCTATCTCTGCACGGTCATCGCCAAGGTCAGTGGCAGGTTCAGGCTGCAAGACAACCATGACCCCCGGGACTTTCTCGAGTCGCTCAATGGTCTGGGCAGGCGCGCGCATGCGGCGCAACTGAACAGCTTTGAAGTGACCCCGGCGTTTGCGATCGCGGTGATTGTTGCGCATCTGGTGGGCACGGCGCAGTTGGTGACGGTCAACGTGCTGGCGGTGCTGTTTATCACCAGTCGGCTGCTGTACATCATTTGCTACCTGGCGGACTGGGCGATATTGCGGTCGCTGGTGTGGTTTGTGGGGATGGGGTTGATTGCCAGTTTCTTTGTGGTGTCGGTCTGAAAGTATTGCGGTGATTTGTCTGGCCTCATCGCGAGCAGGCTCGCTTCCACAGTTGATCTTCAGTGAACACAAATGCTGTGTACAACCGAGATCCACCGTGGGAACGAGCCTGCTCGCGATGACTATCTAACTGCAAATACAAGGCTTACGGGGGCCTTCGCCGCATCGGCAACCTGCGGCACTTGCGGCAACGCCGCGCCTTTAGGCCAGAGCATCCAGATCTGCCCTTGCTGTTTCATGTCCCCGGCCAATTGCCCGGCCGCCTCGCCAGTGCCCCAGAACAGATCCGCACGCACTTCGCCGGCAATCGCGCCGCCAGTGTCTTGCGCCGCCACGGGCCGTATCAGTGCAGTACCGTCCGGTTTTGTCGTGGATAACCACAACAGGCTGCCCAGCGGAATGACTTTGCGGTCCACTGCCGCGCTGTAACCGGCCGTCAGCGGAACGTTCAGCGAGCCGCGTGGCCCTTCGTTGCTGTCCGGGTTGCGAGTGAAGAACACGTAACTGGGGTTGCTGCCCAGCAGTTCTGGAATGCGCGACGGATTGGCTTTTGCCCACGTGCTGATGGCGCCCATGGTCACGTCTTCCTTCTTCAGCTCGCCTTGCTCCACCAGCCAGCGCCCGATGGGGCGATAGGGATGGCCGTTCTGGTCAGCATAGGCAATGCGCAGTTGGCGGCCGTCGTCGAGCTGGATGCGACCCGAACCCTGGATTTGCAGGAATTGCAGGTTCATCGGGTCGGTCAGCCACGCAACCACTGGCGCCTTTACCCCATTGGTCTCAATCGTTGCCGCATCGTCGTAAGGCTTGAGCACGCGACCTTCGAGGCGTCCGCGCAGGCGTTTGCCTTTGAGTTCCGGGTAGATGCTGTCCAGCGAGACAATGATCATGTCCTCGGGCACGCCGTACACCGGAATGTTCGCCACTTCGGTCTGGGTCAGGCTGCCCGGGTAGACCGGCTCGTAATAGCCGGTGATCAAACCGTTGGGATTGTCATTGGCGGCGCGCAGGCCGTAGACGTCGAGGTTCTGCTTGAGGAAGCCGCGAATGTCGCTGGCGGTCTGCGGCACATTGGCGGAAGCCGCGCAGGTCGATCCCCAGACCGGGTCGGCCTTGAGTCGGGTGCAGGCGCTGCGCCACGAGCCGAAACCGGCGACCAGGTCGGTGTCGGACACCGCCGGCAATGCTTCCCAGCTGGTACTGGAGTAGGTCGCCAGGGCGTGGGTTTTAGGGGTGTCTTTATCGCCGCCGGTGCAGCCGGCGAGCACGGCCACCATTGGAAGAGTCCACACGAGGTGGTGACGCCATGCCTTGAAACGGCTGTTCATGGAGTAATTCCTTTGTCGGTTGCCTGAGTGCTCCATGCGCTCAAACAACCCGTATTGATAATAGGGCTATTGGTCTTTGCCGATGACACGAGGATACTGGCCGCCGTTTCCCGTGACCTGAAGCCACCATGACTCTTAAAAGACTTTCTGTTGTATTGCTGGCCTGCCTGACCTTGTCTGCCTGCGGTGGCGTTGATCCGAATTCGCCGCTGGGACAACGCAAGGCGATCTTCAAACAGATGCTCAAGACCAGTGAAGACCTGGGCGGTATGTTGCGTGGTCGTATCCCGTTCGACGGTCCGAAATTTGCCGAAGGCGCCGTGAAACTCGACACCTTGTCCCGTGAGCCTTGGAAACATTTCCCGCAAGTGCGTGAAGAAGATCACAGCAGCGCCACGGACAATGTGTGGCAGCAGCAGGCACGCTTCCAGGACATGGTGCGCACCCTTGAAGCCGCCACCGGTGAATTGGTGATTGCCAGCAAGGTTCAGCCTTACAAGGCCAGTAACCTGGGCCCGGCGGTGCAGAAAGTCGAAGATGCCTGTAGTGCCTGCCATAAAGAGTTTCGGGATCATTGATTGGCAATGCATTCCTGTGGCGAGGGGGGGGGCGTTCCGACAAGCCCCTCGTCACAAAAGCTCCCTCGCTCAATTCGGGGGTTACTTGTCCAACTCGTCGAGCGCGTTCTGCAATTCCTTTCGGGACTCGGCAAGTTTGTCTTTGCGCTTGTTGATCTTGTCCGGATCGCCTTTCTTCATGGCCTTGTCCAGATCGGCCTGGCGCTGGCTGACTTCATGCTTGGCGTCGAGCACCTTGTTTTCCCGTTCTTTCTTCAGCGAGGCGTCGGTGCAATGGGTGGTGACTTCGCTCAGGGCCGTTTCGAGGCCAGCCTGCTGTTCAGCATTGCCGTGGGATTTGGCCAGTTCGATCTGATTGATGATTCCCTGTTTCTTGGCGGCGCAGCCGGTCAGCCCCGGGGCTTCTTCGGCGGCCATCAGGGGAGCGGCCATCACGCTGCAAAGGGTCAGCAAGGCGAGTGGTGAAAGAAATTTCATAAAAGCTCCAAGTGCGAAGACAATCGGGTCGATGTGGCGATGGGCGTTTGAGCCCGTCGGCCCCTTTGGGTTCCCGGGCTGCCGGGGCTCGGTGTTTAAAAGCCGTCAATCCCGGCCATACGTAATGTTTGACTCAGTGCCAGGACGTGCGGGTCGCGGAAAAAGGCGCTCAATTGCGCTGCGCGTCCCGGGCCGATACCTGCTTCTGCCTGCCATTGTTCGGTGTTTCTATTCGCCAGTTCCTGCCATGAATCGGCAAGCCGTGCCTGGCCGGTCGGCGGCAACCCCAAGGCTTTGAGCCAGCGAGCGAAAGGGCGTTGCCGTGCGCTGTTGAAGCTGTTTAGAAGACGAGCCGCGCTGCGTTCGCCGAAGCCATCAATGTTAGCAAGCTCTTGAGCATCGAGGGTCAACCAATCCAACAGGCTGTCGAGGCGGCCTGTTTCGAAAAGTTTCTCCCAGGTGCCAGGGCCGAGATGGGGCAAAGCCAGTCCTTGCTTGCCGCTGAGCCAGGTCAGTCGCGCGAGGAATTGGCTCTCGCAGCCTGATGTCGGTTGCCAGCAACTCAAATGGTGAAAGTTTGCTGCCGATGGCACGTTTAATTCAGTGCGTTCGGTACTGCGCAGCACGACGCCATCGAGCCTTGGAATGGTCAGTCCCGCCAGGCTGATGGACACCTGATCCCCAGGGCGGACATCCAGCTCTTCCCAGCGTCGCAGGGAGCTGACGCTTACCCGTTTGATCTGTCGGTCATCCAGCTTCACCGGCGTCAGGTCCAGCACCGGAGTAATCCGACCTGTGCGACCAATCTTGAAGTGGACCTTGCGCACTTCGGCCAGTGCCTGGGCGAACGGATACTTCCAGGCAACGCTCCAGAAGGAGGGGCGCGCCTGCCAGCGTTCGGCCGGTGGTCGCTGGCTCTGGCGCAAAACGACGCCGTCACTGGCGAAGGGCAGTGGCGTGCGATACCAGTGATCGCGCCATCGTTCAGCGTCGGCAAACACCTTGATCGGCTGACTGTAGGGCGCCGTGCCCGGAAAACCCATTTCATCGAGAGCCGCCACGCGCGCCGGCAGGCTTGCCGGACCCTGCGGCCAATCCCAGACAAACAACCCGATACCACCTGCCTGCTCGGCGGTCAGCTCTTTGCGGGCCATCAACCCGGCCACCGTGGAGCGGGCGTTGAGGCTGCCTGCCTTGGCTTGCACATGGTCGTTCAGGCGCCAGTAGAGTTCGCCTTGCACCAGCACATCCAATGGTTGCGGCAGATGCCGGGGAATGGCCGCAATCTGTCGGGCCGAGGCGGTCCAGTCCTGGCCATTGACGCCGTCACCGCGGCTGATCGCCTGATGCAGCGAGCCGTTGCGATAGATCAGCGTCACGGCCACGCCGTCGACCTTGGGTTGTATCCAGATGTCATTGCGCTCGCGTAGCCAATGCTCGACTGCTCCGCCATCACGCAGTTTTTCCAGGCCGGTGTGAGCGATGGGGTGGGCCATCTTGCCGCCCGCCGTGCGCAAGGGGTCGGGCGCCAGACTCAAATCAAAGCACTCACGCCATTCGCTCAATCGCGCGCGGGATTGATCATAGATTTCATCGGCGACCAGCGAGCGTCCGTGGCGGTGATAGTTGTCGTCCCAGAAATCGATCTGTTTTTGCAGGGCAGTGATTTCGTCCAGGGCGCGGGCGGGTGACCAGTCGGGGCAGTCGGCAGCTTTCGAACTCAGGCAAAGCAGGGTCAGGAACAAAGCGGAAAACAGGCGCAGAAGCATTGTGAGCGTCCTTGCTCAGGGGGGATGCTTGAAGGTTAGTCAGTATTTTTTTTAGGAAGGAGTGGGTGTTTTGCCTGGTGTTTCCGGGCTGGATCTTCAGTGAGGGCAAAGCTGGCGCATGACAGGACTAATGTGGGAGCGAGCCGGCTCGCGATGGGGGCGATCCGGTGTAAAGCGAAAACCAATAAAAAGCCCCGCACGGCGAACCGTGCGGGGCTTTTGGTACCGCCAGGAAAGTCTTACAGGCCGGCTGCAGTACGCAGGTCGTCGGCGCGGTCGGTCTTTTCCCAGGTGAACGTGGTGAAGGTGTCTTCGCCCACAGTCTTGGTTGCCGGGGTGCGACCGAAGTGGCCGTACGCAGCGGTTTCCTGGTACATCGGGTGCAGCAGGTCGAGCATGGTGGTGATCGCGTATGGACGCAGGTCGAAGATTTCGCGGACCAGTTTGACGATCTTGTCGTCGCTGATCTTGCCGGTGCCGAAGGTGTTCAACGAGATCGAAGTCGGCTGGGCAACACCGATCGCGTAGGAAACCTGAATCTCGCAACGCTCGGCCAGGCCGGCAGCAACGATGTTCTTGGCCACGTAACGACCGGCGTAGGCTGCCGAACGGTCAACCTTCGATGGATCCTTGCCGGAGAACGCGCCGCCGCCGTGACGGGCCATGCCGCCGTAGCTGTCGACGATGATCTTGCGACCGGTCAGGCCGCAGTCGCCCACAGGGCCACCGATGATGAACTGGCCAGTCGGGTTGATGTGGAACTGGGTGTCTTTGGTCAGCAGTTCGGCAGGCAGCACGTGCTTGACGATCAGCTCCATCACGCCTTCGCGCAGGTCTTTGTACGACACTTCAGGGTTGTGCTGGGTCGACAGTACAACGGCGTCGATACCGACGACCTTGCCGCCTTCGTAACGGCAAGTCACTTGCGACTTGGCGTCCGGGCGCAGCCAAGGCAGCAGGCCGGATTTACGGGCTTCGGCCTGGCGCTGCACAAGCTGGTGCGAGAAAGTGATCGGTGCTGGCATCAGCACGTCGGTTTCGTTGCTGGCGTAGCCGAACATCAGGCCCTGGTCGCCAGCGCCCTGATCTTCAGGCTTGGCACGGTCGACACCCTGGTTAATGTCAGGGGACTGCTTGCCGATGATGTTCATCACGCCGCAAGTGGCACCGTCGAAGCCGACATCGGAGCTGTTGTAGCCGATGTCCAGAATGACGTTACGCACGATCTCTTCCAGGTCGACCCAGGCCGACGTGGTGACTTCACCTGCGATGATTGCCACGCCGGTTTTAACCAGGGTTTCGCACGCTACGCGGGCGAACTTGTCTTCAGCAATGATGGCGTCCAGCACCGCATCGGAAATCTGGTCGGCGATTTTGTCCGGGTGCCCTTCGGACACGGACTCGGAGGTGAAGAGGGAGTATTCGCTCATCTCGATTTTTTCCTGAATTTACCGATGGTGAGTGTCGCCAGCCGGTCGCTGAAAATGGCGGACCTGGATCTGGAAACCATTACGTAAGCCTACATAGAGGCTTTCCCCGGGAACGAGTCCCGCAGCGGTGGCCCAACGGGCCAAATCGTCCTGTTCAAACCCCAACCACAGATCACCGCAGGCCTCCCTGGCCCAACTCTGGTTGTGGCTACATAACTCTGTCACGAGCAGGCTACCGCCCGGTTGCAGCAAGTCGGCCATGTGCTTGAGTGCTTCGGCCGGCGCGGCGAAATGGTGCAGCACCATGTTCAGTACAACGCAATCGGCCTTGAGGCTCACGCCATTCAATGCATCGGCCAGTTGCAGGCTGACGTTAGCCAGCGTTTCACGTTCGCAGACCTGGCGCGCCAGTTCGAGCATCGCCGGGCTGTTGTCCAGCGCCGTGACCTCGGTGAAGCGGCGCGCCAGTTCCGGCAGAAACTCACCGTCGCCGGGGCCGACTTCAATGGCCGTCGCGCCGTCTCTGAAACTCAGCTTGTCAAGCAGCGCCACCACGCTTTCGCGGTATTGCGGCAGGCCGGCGATCAAGTCTTGCTGGGCACGAAACTTCTCCGCCACCCGTGAGAAAAAGTCCTGGCTGGCCGCCGCTCGTTGTCCATGGACCTGAGCGATCCGCGACTGCACATCGGCCGGCAACGTCAGGTTGTCCACTTCTTCGAGCAAGGCGGCGTGCAGCTTGCCGCCCAGCAGGTCGGTGTGGGGCAGGGCGCGACGGTAGAAAATCGCGTTGCCTTCACGGCGGGTCGCCACCAGGTCGGCCTGGGCCAGGACCTTGAGGTGGTGGCTCATGCCGGACTGACCGATACCGAAGATCTGCGCCAGTTCCAGTACGCCAAACGAATCGTTGGCCAGCGCACGCAATACATTCAGCCGCAGAGGATCACCGCCGGCCTTGCACAGGGCCGCCAGCTCATCGCAATCGTCATGTTGAATGGAAGGCACGCGTAAATTCATAAGGCCAGCAGTCTAGTGACGCTCAGAAATCACCGCAAGGGCAATATCAAAAAGTTTTGATATTGGTCGATAGATGGCACTTCCAGACGTTAGGTTCAGTCAACAAACGAACTGCAGAAAGGTTTCATCAGTCGAAACCGCTGTTAACAATTGGAAAAACGCCTCCAGATGACTATCTGTCATTGCCCCGAGGCGGGTGGGTGAGGGAAAATGCTCGCCTTTTTTCCGTTTCGTTTTATTCACTCTCGATACAGAACCCGCAGGAGAACAGCGATGCCCAGCCGTCGTGAGCGTGCCAACGCCATTCGTGCCCTCAGCATGGATGCCGTGCAAAAAGCCAACAGCGGCCATCCCGGTGCCCCGATGGGTATGGCGGATATCGCCGAAGTACTTTGGCGTGACTACCTGAAGCACAACCCGAGCAATCCATCGTTCGCCGACCGTGACCGCTTCGTGCTGTCCAACGGTCACGGCTCGATGTTGATCTACTCGCTGCTGCACCTGACCGGCTACGACCTGTCGATCGATGACCTGAAAAATTTCCGCCAACTGCACAGCCGCACCCCGGGTCACCCGGAATTCGGCTACACCCCGGGCGTTGAAACCACCACCGGTCCTCTGGGCCAAGGCTTGGCCAACGCCGTCGGTTTCGCCCTGGCTGAAAAAGTCCTGGCGGCGCAGTTCAACCGTCCTGGCCACAATGTTGTCGATCACCACACCTACGTGTTCCTGGGTGATGGCTGCATGATGGAAGGCATTTCCCACGAAGTTGGCTCCCTGGCCGGTACATTGGGCCTGGGCAAGCTGATCGCTTTCTACGACGACAACGGCATCTCCATCGATGGCGAAGTCGAAGGCTGGTTCACCGACGACACGCCTAAGCGTTTCGAAGCCTACAACTGGCAGGTGATCCGCAACGTCGACGGTCATGATCCGGAAGAGATCAAGACCGCGATCGAAACCGCGCGTAAAAGCGATCAGCCAACCCTGATCTGCTGCAAGACCACCATCGGTTTCGGTTCGCCGAACAAGCAAGGTAAAGAAGACTGCCACGGCGCCCCATTGGGTGACGCGGAAATCGCCTTGACCCGTGCCGCGCTGAAATGGAACCACGGTCCGTTCGAAATCCCGGCTGACATCTATGCCGAGTGGGACGCCAAGGAAGCTGGCCGCGCGGCCGAAGCCGAGTGGGATCAGCGTTTCGCTGCCTACTCTGCGGCTTTCCCTGAGCTGGCCAACGAACTGGTCCGTCGCCTGGGCGGCGATCTGCCAGAAGACTTCGCGGAAAAAGCCTCGGCTTACATCGCTGAAGTTGCGGCCAAGGGCGAGACCATCGCCAGCCGTAAAGCCAGCCAGAACGCACTGAATGCCTACGGCCCGCTGTTGCCTGAACTGCTCGGCGGCTCCGCTGACCTGGCCGGTTCCAACCTGACCCTGTGGAAAGGTTGCAAAGGTGTTTCGGCTGAAGACGCCAGCGGCAACTACATGTACTACGGCGTTCGCGAATTCGGCATGAGCGCGATCATGAACGGCGTGGCCCTGCACGGCGGTCTGGTGCCTTACGGCGCCACCTTCCTGATGTTCATGGAATACGCCCGCAACGCCGTGCGCATGGCTTCGCTGATGAAGAAGCGCGTGGTATTCGTCTACACCCACGACTCCATCGGCCTGGGCGAAGACGGCCCGACTCACCAGCCGATCGAGCAACTGACCAGCCTGCGCAGCACACCGAACCTCGACACCTGGCGTCCAGCCGATGCCGTTGAATCGGCCGTTTGCTGGAAACAGGCCATCGAGCGCAAGGACGGCCCTTCGGCGCTGATCTTCTCGCGTCAGAACCTGCAGCATCAGGAACGCAGCGCGCTGCAGATCGCGGATATCGCCCGTGGCGGTTACGTGTTGAAGGACTGTGCAGGCGAGCCTGAGCTGATCCTGATCTCCACCGGTTCGGAAGTCGGTCTGGCGGTTCAGGCTTACGACAAGCTGACCGAGCAAGGTCGCAAGGTGCGTGTTGTTTCGATGCCGTGCACCAGCGTGTTCGATGCCCAGGACGCCGGCTACAAGCAAGCGGTTTTGCCGTTGCAAGTCAGCGCCCGTATCGCCATCGAAGCCGCGCACGCGGACTACTGGTACAAGTACGTGGGCCTGGAAGGCCGCGTGATCGGCATGACCACCTACGGCGAGTCGGCGCCTGCGCCTGCCTTGTTCGAAGAGTTCGGCTTTACCCTGGAAAACATCCTGGGTCAGGCTGAAGAGCTGCTGGAAGACTGATCCAGAAGTAGCGTTATCGGGGCTGAAGTCTTCGCGGGCAGGCCTCGCTCCTACAAGGGATCGCGTTGTTTTCAAGACAACCGAAGACCTGTAGGAGCGAGGCTTGCCCGCGGAGGCGGCAGTCCAGGCAACCTCATTCCCAAGCGTCATCGAGAACCCCATGCCTCAACCGCGTCCTTACAAAGTTGCACTCAACGGCTACGGCCGGATTGGTCGTTGCGTCTTGCGTGCGTTGTTTGAGCGAGGCTCGGCGGCCGGGTTTGAAATTGTTGCAATCAACGATCTGGCTGACATGGCCAGCATCGAATACCTGACACGCTTCGACTCCACTCACGGGCGCTTTCCCGGCGAAGTGCGAGTAGAGGGCGATTGTCTGCATATTAATGGTGACTGCGTGAAAGTCCTGCGCAGTGCCACCCCCGAAGGCATCGATTGGGCGTCCCTGGGCGTCGATCTGGTGCTGGAGTGCTCCGGCGCTTACCACACGCGTGCCGATGGCCAGCGTTTCCTCGACGCCGGCGCACCCCGCGTACTGTTTTCCCAGCCGATGGCCAGTGAGGCGGATGTCGACGCCACCATCGTCTACGGCGTAAACCAGGATTGCCTGACCGGCGATGAGCTGCTGGTGTCCAACGCGTCCTGCACCACCAACTGCGGCGTTCCGCTGTTGCGCCTGCTGGATCAGGCCATTGGTCTGGAATACGTGTCGATCACCACCATTCACTCGGCAATGAACGATCAGCCGGTCATCGACGCCTATCATCACGAAGACCTGCGCCGCACGCGTTCGGCGTTCCAGTCGGTGATTCCGGTGTCCACTGGTCTGGCACGTGGCATCGAACGCCTGCTGCCGGAACTTGCCGGGCGAATTCAGGCCAAAGCCGTGCGGGTGCCGACGGTTAACGTGTCTTGCCTCGACATAACGATGCAGACCGTCAGCGACACAGACGCCACCGAGGTCAACCGGATTCTGCGCGAGGCTGCCACCAGCGGCCCGCTCAAAGGCCTTCTGGCCTACACCGAGCTTCCCCATGCAAGCTGTGATTTCAACCATGACCCACATTCGGCCATCGTCGATGCCAGTCAGACCCGAGTTTCCGGCCCACGGCTGGTGAACATCCTGGCCTGGTTCGACAACGAATGGGGTTTTGCCAACCGAATGCTGGACGTTGCAGAACACTATCTGCAAACAGCTATTTCCAAAAAACAGTAACCCAGGAATTGCGACCCATGACCGTGTTGAAGATGACCGACCTCGATCTGCAAGGTAAGCGCGTACTGATCCGCGAAGACCTCAACGTCCCAGTCAAGGACGGTGTTGTCACCAGCGATGCGCGAATCCTGGCTTCGCTGCCGACCATCAAGCTGGCCCTGGAAAAAGGCGCGGCCGTGATGGTCTGCTCGCACCTTGGTCGTCCGACCGAAGGCGAATTCTCGGCCGAGAATAGCCTCAAGCCAGTCGCTGACTACCTGAGCAAGGCCCTGGGCCGCGAAGTGCCGCTGGTCGCCGATTACCTGGGCGGCGTTGACGTGAAAGCGGGCGACATCGTGCTGTTCGAAAACGTGCGCTTCAACAAAGGCGAGAAAAAGAACGCTGACGAACTGGCCCAGCAGTACGCCGCCCTGTGCGATGTGTTCGTGATGGACGCCTTCGGCACCGCTCACCGCGCCGAGGGTTCGACCCACGGCGTAGCCAAGTTCGCCAAAGTCGCGGCCGCTGGCCCTCTGCTGGCTGCTGAGCTGGACGCACTGGGCAAAGCCCTTGGCGCCCCGGCCCAGCCGATGGCTGCCATCGTTGCCGGTTCCAAGGTCTCGACCAAACTCGACGTTCTGAACAGCCTGAGCCAGATCTGCAACCAGCTGATTGTCGGCGGCGGTATCGCCAACACCTTCCTGGCCGCTGCCGGTCACCCGGTCGGCAAGTCGCTGTACGAGCCGGACCTGCTGGACACCGCTCGCGCCATCGCCGCCAAGGTCAGCGTGCCGCTGCCGGTCGATGTCGTGGTGGCCAAGGAATTCGCTGAAAGCGCGACCGCCACCGTCAAGCTGATTGCTGACGTAGCCGCCGACGACATGATCCTGGATATCGGCCCGCAGACCGCGGCGAATTTCGCCGAGCTGCTGAAGTCGTCCAAGACCATCCTGTGGAACGGCCCGGTGGGCGTGTTCGAATTTGACCAGTTCGGTAACGGCACCAAGGTGCTGGCCCAGGCCATCGCGGAAAGCTCGGCATTCTCCATCGCTGGCGGCGGCGACACCCTGGCTGCCATCGATAAATATGGCGTTGCCGACCAGATCTCCTACATTTCTACCGGCGGCGGCGCGTTCCTCGAGTTCGTGGAAGGCAAGGTCTTGCCTGCCGTTGAAGTCCTGGAAAGCCGGGCCAAGGGCTGAGGTCATTCATTTGGCCACGCAAAGGAGTGTTCTCATGGTCAAGCCATTAGCGCTGTTGATCGCCGCGGGTATGCTGGTGGCTTGCGGGAGTAACCCGAAAGCCAAGCCGGAACCTGCGCCGCAGTCAGTGGAAAAAGGCTGCTACCAGGCCGACTGGCAAGCGGAAACCAACCCGGTGATCAACAAGCGTTCCGGGCCTGATGGCCTGGAGAAATACGAGACCCAGACCCCGGCCAAGGAACATGGTTGCCCTTGACGGGTCAGACACTTTACTCAGGGCTGGCGGCGTGCGCCGTCAGTCGAGGAACATGGATGAAAGGTTTTATCGCCGTTACGGCGTTGGCATTGCTGGCCGGTTGCTCGAATTTCAACCTGTTCAAGCCTGCCGAATCGACGGACAACTGGACCACCTGGACCTGCGACAGCCAGGCCAAAGTGCTCTGGCGCTACACCGACGACAGCCGCAAGGAAGTCGACGTGCGCCTCGGCGGGGCCGATCAGGTCTACCGCTTGAAGCTTGAACCGGGCGCCGAAGGTTCGCTGTACAGCAACGACATGCTGGCGTTTCACGTAAAAGGTGAGGAAGGCCTGGTGTACTGGGTCGCCACCAATGATTTGATTGGCCGCGGTTGTAAAGCGCAGTAATTGAAGGCCTGTGAGAAACCTGTAGGAGCGAAGCTTGCTCGCGAAGACGTCATCACATTCAACACATGGGGCGTCAGTTAAACCGCTTTCGCGAGCAAGCTTCGCTCCTACGGGAATTCGATGGCTTGTAGAGATTCAGGCAACACCGAATTCGCAGCCCGGGCCAACCCCCGATCTGCAATAACTTGAATAGCCGCCGCCGCTCCGGCAGGCTGGCACGATTAACGACCCAAACCGGGAGAGACACACACAATGGCACTTATCAGCATGCGCCAGATGCTGGACCACGCAGCCGAGTTCGGCTACGGCGTTCCAGCCTTCAACGTCAACAACCTTGAGCAGATGCGCGCCATCATGGAAGCCGCTGACAAGACTGACTCCCCGGTGATCGTCCAGGCCTCGGCCGGTGCTCGCAAATACGCCGGCGCACCGTTCCTGCGTCACCTGATCCTGGCCGCCATCGAAGAATTCCCGCACATCCCGGTGTGCATGCACCAGGACCACGGCACCAGCCCTGACGTCTGCCAGCGCTCCATCCAGCTGGGCTTCAGCTCGGTCATGATGGACGGTTCCCTGGGCGAAGACGGCAAGACCCCGACCGACTACGACTACAACGTCCGTGTCACCCAACAAACCGTGGCCATGGCTCATGCCTGCGGCGTCTCGGTAGAAGGCGAGCTGGGCTGCCTGGGTTCGCTGGAAACCGGCATGGCCGGTGAAGAAGACGGTATCGGCGCCGAAGGCGTTCTGGATCACAGCCAGATGCTGACCGACCCGGAAGAAGCCGCTGACTTCGTCAAGCGCACCCAGGTCGACGCCCTGGCCATCGCCATCGGCACCAGCCACGGCGCGTACAAATTCACCAAGCCACCTACCGGCGACGTGCTGGCCATCGACCGCATCAAAGAAATCCACAAGCGCATCCCGAACACCCACTTGGTGATGCACGGTTCTTCTTCGGTTCCGCAAGAGTGGCTGGCGATCATCAACCAGTACGGCGGCGACATCAAAGAAACCTACGGCGTGCCGGTTGAAGAGATCGTTGAAGGCATCAAGCACGGCGTGCGTAAGGTCAATATCGATACTGACCTGCGTTTGGCTTCCACCGGTGCGATGCGTCGGTTGATGGCGACCAACCCGAGCGAGTTCGATCCGCGCAAGTTCTTCGGCGCGACTGTGACTGCCATGCGTGATGTGTGTATCGCTCGTTACGAAGCATTCGGTACCGCTGGCAACGCTTCGAAGATCAAGCCGATCTCGCTGGAAGCGATGTACCAGCGTTATTTGAAGGGTGAGTTGAACGCTAAGGTTAACTAAGTTTTTAGCGTTTGAGTCGCATAAGAAACCCGCCGAGAGGCGGGTTTTTTGCTTGTAAGGAAGTCGTAATTGATTCGATTTTTCTGTCTCGATAATGTTTATCTTGTACGACCTTGATTTTTGGAATAGTTCCTAAGTGGTCGCGTTGTCTTGGTATTGTTGCGATAGCATGTGTTTCGCGCTTTTTGTTATTTCGAAATTGTATAAATAACTGTAATTTGTTACAGGTGATCCGCAAGTTATTTTGACATATCGTTCATATGCCGTATCCAAGGGGCAAGCGATGTGAATGAACTCATTTCGCTAGCTCTGTTGATTTGCAATTATGGAGATTAATATAATGTTGAATGGAGCATATGAAGGCGGAGATGGTGACAGCAAAGCTATTCTGAAGATCACAGACTCAGATGCTAGTCGCGATATTATAAATGGCGGAACATATGAGTATGCGGGGAAGGTCTATGATGTAAGGGGTAATTTTTATTATATGAGTCAGCCCAATACAAAGGTTGTTATTAATCTGGTATTGGCATCTCGTGACGACTCTCCGAGTTATGAGATGAAATTAATGTCGCCTGATAAAACTTATTCACTGCTGCAAGGTACTGTTTCGTATTTTGGCGGCGGTGCCACGGTGTTTAGTGCAAGTCTTGGAAAGACAGCATAAATGAAGATCTGAAAAAAAGGGGACGGATCTATTTGACCGTCCCTTTGTTTGCTCTCTGAAAGTCGTTTTCTTTAACTTAAAGGGGACAGATTTATTTAATAATCGTCCCCGGCGTTCTTCTGTTCGAGTCGTTTTGCAGGTCTGCCTTGAACTCGATGTGAGATTCGCAAACCGGTGATTTTTTCAATCTCATCTGTGAATCGGGGATTGCCCGTCAGCTGTCCGCGCTGAAGGGCGCCTCTGATCAACTGCAACTCTGTGGAAGGAATCGTTTGTTCCATAAATGAGGTATAGCGGGCAAGGCGCTCGGCGTGAGTGTTGCCCAGTTCGGTAAAGCAAAGATCTTCATCAAGCCAATGATTTCCGGCTGCTTCGTTGAGGCGAAGGTGCAGACTCGACCAAGGGTAATCCTGTGCACGCTGTACCATTTGCGCTCGCACCGGATTTAGCTCTATGTATCGAATACAAGCCAGCAAATAGGTGTCGGTCTGAACCACGCTGGATTTGTATCGGCTCTCCCACAAGGTTCCGGAGCGTCCTTCCAGCTTGTTGCGATAGCGCGTCATGCGGCCTGCCAGGCCTTTCATCAATTGTCCGAGACTCGCAACGGAGTTACCTGGTGCGAGTAGTAGATGGACATGATTGGTAATCAAGCAGAAGGCATAGACTTTAACGTCGTATAGCGTTTTGAGCTCTCGCAGATCTTCGAGGTAGCGCTGGAAGTCGCCTGGCTCGGCGAACACGACCTGCCTGTTGTGGCCTCGTTGCACGACATGATGCGGATAATTGGGTAAAACAACTCGTCCCATTCTGGGCATATAGCCTCCTACGTCCTTGTAGTGATGGGTGAAGCATAGCAGCAGATAATCGATTAAATAAATCTGTCCCCTTTGTTTAAAGTCAGGGCGCGCTGCGGGCCGGCTGTGAGTATTTCGGTCCGCCATGATTTTTATCTTGATTTAAGTAAAAACCCGCAGTGATGCGGGTTTTTATTGCCTGATTTTTACTGCTGCTTAGGTGTATCAAATCCGCGCTGTTCAATGACCCCAAAAACGTCGGCGACGTCCTGAACCATGCTCCGGGCAATGTTGGTGACGGTGTTGATGTCGTTCTCGGCGTAGTCCGGCAGGCTGGTGCACGCCATCAGATTCAAATATTTGAGGACGGCGTTGAGGCGTTCGCTGACGCAGTTGTGGAGTTCGCGTAATGGGGCGTCGTTGTCGATGAGCAGGACGGGGTAGTCGGGTTCGCAGACCGAGGATACGAGGAACCCGGCAGACCCGAAGGTCTCCCACACACAGCCACCATAACAAAGGAGGGCGAGCGTTTACGTGCCCCTTTTTTCGAGGCGCTAGGTTACTACACGTATCGTCAGGGCTGCGAAACCCTATCGCTAACAATGTCAGCGACAGGCCAACTTTAGAAGACAGCGATTCGGGTAGCCGCAACCGGGCTGTAGGACGTGTATGCGGTCATTGTGGCAAGGGCACTCGTTCCCATTCGGCGACGTGGGCGCCGTGAATCGGTGGCGTGGTGTGTCTGTGGGAATCAGGTGGCAGGATTTGGGGCTACTTCGTAGCCCAGCGGGAGCAAGCTCCCTCGCCACAGTCAGAGGCGTCCTACGCGTTTTTCGGACGATGTAGCAGCTGTCGAGATTGAGAGGACTTCATCCTCGAACGCAGCCTCGCATTGCTCGACAACTGCTACAGGGGCAGAGGTGTTCTTACTTATCGTGATCAATATCCAACTTGCTGAACGTCACTTTCCCACCTTCGCTGGTGTACCCAGTGTGGTCTTGCACATAGACCCCGGCCTTGAAATACAGCGGCTTGTCCCGCCACGTCGCGCTGATGTCGGTGTCCCACTGATACCCCGCCGCACTGATGCCCAGCGCGCCGCCCGGGCTCAGATGGATGAGGTAGGAGAACTCCCGGTCAAGTTTCACCCCGGTGGCGATGGTGATGATCCGGCCTTCGTCGTCATCCGGGCGCATGCGCACCTTGGCGACGATGTTGCCCGATTGCGTGCTGGTCTTGTACTGATACTCGAGCTTCACCATGGGTTTCTGGCTTTCATAGGCGTGGATCTGGCCGATGACGATTTTGCCTGTGCTCGGTACCTGGTTGACTGCGAGGGTGGCGCGCAGGGAGTTGTCGGCGTCCGGGTAGAGCCAGTTTTTCAGGGTGCCGTTGCTGTAGGTTTCGCGCAGTTCGGTGCGGGGGTATTTTGCATTTGCAGTTTTGGAGCCGGTGACCGGGGACCAGAAAAACAGGGTGCCGGTGTCGGAGTGGAAGTATTGATCCTTGAAGCCGTTCACCAGTTTGGGGGTGTCAACGGTGTACGGCGGACTGCCGACAGGAACGCTAAGGTTCCAGGTTGCGAGATCGATCATAGTCAAAAGCTTCCACGATTTTTTTTGCTGCACGACCGTGCCAGAAGCTCTGGCGCGGGCATTGGGGGCCATCCTTATAAGCGTAGAAGTTCAATCTGTTAATGCGAAAATGACAGATGGATGGCGTCAAAATCCTGTCAAAAGGCCATCTTCCCCGGTTTCAGGGGGCTGTAGAAGCGACCGTTAGTCGGCAAATGTACGTGATGGTTAAATGATGGCGCACTGGCAGCTTCTGCTTTTGCGGATCCCGGTCTAGAGTGAAGGCTCAGTATTTGGCCGGTTTTCACGAGAGACTGGCCTGACGCCCCGAAATAAGAGAAGCAGCATGGAATGCGCGCACCCCACGCCAGCTGAAGGCAGCTCGATCCTTTTAATCGTCGATGATTACCCTGAAAACCTGATCAGCTTGCGCGCGTTGCTCCAGCGCCAGGATTGGCAGGTCATTACCGCAGCTTCCGGTTTCGAAGCGCTCAGTCTGTTGCTCGAACACGATGTCGACCTGGTGCTGCTGGATGTGCAGATGCCGGGCATGGATGGTTTTGAAGTGGCGCGCCTGATGCGCGGCAGTCAGCGAACCCGTCTCACACCGATTATTTTCCTGACCGCTAACGAACAGTCCCAGGACGCCGTGATCAAGGGCTATGCCAGTGGTGCGGTGGATTACCTGTTCAAGCCGTTCGACCCGCAAATTCTCAAGCCCAAAGTTCAGGCGTTGCTCGAGCATCAACGCAATCGCCGTGCCTTGCAGCGCCTGAGCCACGATCTGGAGGTCGCTCGCGCGTTTAATGCCTCGGTGCTGGACAACGCCGCCGAAGGCATCCTGGTGGTGGGTGAGGACGGTGTGATCCGCTTTGCCAACCCGGCGATGTCCCGGTTGCTCAATGCCACGGTGCAAGACCTGCAAGGCAAAGAGTTTCTGGATTTCCTGCAAAAGCCGCACATCCCGGTCTGGGCGGACTCTGACTTTTATACCGGTTACCGGCGCGGCGAAACCCTGCGCCTGCACGACGCGTTGCTGCGAACGGCGCCCGGCCAGCAAGTGCCGGTGGCGCTGTCTTGTGCGCCATTGCCTAGCGAACAACATGCGATGGTGGTGACGGTGCTGGATATGTCGGTGGTGCGCCATCTGCATCAGCAACTGGAATTCCAGGCGGTGACGGATCCGCTGACCGGGCTGCTCAATCGTCGCGGTTTCTACCAGACGGTGGAGAATCTGCTGTTGCGCGGTGAACGGTCCGACAGCGCCTGGGTGCTGCTGTACCTGGACCTCGACGGCTTCAAGCGCGTCAACGATTCCCTCGGCCACGATGCCGGCGACCGGGTGCTGCGCTGGGTGTCCGAGCAATTGAAAGCCTGTCTGCGGCCCTTTGACATTCTGGCGCGCATGGGCGGCGATGAGTTCACGGCGCTGCTGGATCTGGAGTTCCCGGAGCAAGCGGCGAAGATCGCCGAGAAGCTCATTGAGCGGGTGTCGATCTGTCAGCAGATTGATGGTCTGGATATCGCCTTGGGCGCCAGCATCGGCATCGCCACGTACCCGGATTGCGGTTCGAACCTCGACGGCTTGCTGCGTGCGTCGGACATTGCCATGTACGAAGCCAAACGGGCCGGCCGTCAGCAATACCGTTTCTACGATCACGACATGAATGGCCGGGCGCGCTCGCGGCTGATGCTCGAAGATAGCGTGCGCACCGCCATTGAGAACCGTGATTTCAACCTCGTGTATCAGCCGCAGGTGGCGATAGACAGCGGGCAGATTCGTGGTTTCGAAGCGCTGCTGCGTTGGCAGCACCCGAGCGTCGGTGACGTGCCGCCGGGGCTGTTTTTGCCGTTGCTGGAAGAGGCGCGGCTGATCAGTCGTCTGGGCAGCTGGATTTACCATCGCGGGGCCGGCCAGCGCAAAGCGTGGGAAACCTTGTTTGCCGAAGACCTGGTGCTGGGCGTCAGTTTGAGCAGCACCCAGTTCGGCATGCCCAACCTGGTCACTGAATTGCGCCAGGTGCTGGAGCGTCACGGCTTGCAGCCGCGTTATCTGGAAGTCGAAGTGACGGAAGAAGCGTTGATGCAAAACCCCGAAGAAACCCGCAAGACCCTGCGCTTGCTGCGCAATCTTGGAGTGCGGGTGGCGCTGGATGACTTCGGCTCCGGACCGTGCTCGCTGGCGCATCTGCGCGATCTGGAACTGGACACGCTCAAGTTTGACCGGCATTTGATCGCCCGATTGCCGGCGTCAGAACGGGACGCGGCGCTGGTGCGCAATGTGATCGACCTGTGCAAGCAATACGGGATGCTGGTGATTGCCGAAGGGGTGGAAACCATCGCGCAATATGAATGGCTGCAAGCCAACGGCTGCCAGTACGTGCAAGGTTTTCTGGTGGGGCGGCCGATGATGGCCGAGGATGCCGGCGACTTTGTGACGCCGTTTGACTGGAGCGCGCTGATCCGCTGAATTCGCTACACTGGCGACCTTTTCGTGATTCGTGTTGCCGACCCTGATGACCGCGTTGAAATACCTCCAGGCCTATCCCGCTGCGTTGCAGGACCAGGTGCGCCAGCTGATCACCGAAGGTCGGCTGGGCGACTACCTGAGCAAGCGCTACCCGGAAAAACACGCGGTGCAGAGCGACAAGGCGCTGTACACCTTCGCGCTGGACCTCAAGCAGGAATACCTGCGCAACGCGCCGGCCATCGACAAGGTGCTGTTCGACAACCGCCTCGACCTGACCCATCGCGCCCTTGGCCTGCACACGACAATCTCGCGGGTGCAGGGCGGCAAGCTCAAGTCCAAGAAGGAAATCCGGGTGGCCTCGTTGTTCAAGGAAGCACCCTCCGAGTTTCTGAAAATGATCGTCGTGCATGAGCTGGCGCACTTTAAAGAGTCGGATCACAACAAGGCGTTCTACAAGCTCTGCGAACACATGTTGCCGGGGTATCACCAGGTGGAATTTGATCTGCGGGTGTACCTGACGTGGCGGGATATGCAGTAAAGGGAGTGTTTGAATGGATGTAAGCAAGACCAAGAGCAGCTTTTATCGCCGGTTGTACGTGGCCTACCTGATCGACAGCGGGTTGGCCAGCAGCGTCCCGGCGCTGACCGAAGCAACCGGCATGCCCCGGCGCACGGCGCAGGACACAATTGCCGCATTGGCGGACCTGGACATCATTTGCGAGTTCGAGCAGGAAGAGGGCGCGCGCAATCATGCGGGGCGCTATCGGATTCGCGAGTGGGGGGCGATTGATCGGGGGTGGATCGAGCGGAATCTGCGGCAGATTAAAGCGGTGCTGGAATACCCGTGATTTGTGGCGTTGCCGATGACGCCTTCGCGGGCAAGCCTCGCTCCTGCAGGTGCGGTGACATCCCTGCAGGAGCG
>NZ_JASCOM010000102.1:0-21170 GCF_029959925.1 Pseudomonas sp. PS02303 | reverse complement strand
AGCCTCGCTCCTACAAGGATCATGCGATACCTGTAGGAGCGAGGCTTGCCCGCGAACGCGATTTCATGACCGCCGAAACTCTCGGCCCGTGCACGCGGTCCATAGACACTCTTTAACCTTTAAACATTGGGCCACCCGGTGCGCCTGATGCTAATCTCCCTCGCACTTTCAGCGCAGTCGTGACCGCAACCCTTCAAGGGTTCAGGGAAGACGACAACATTTTCAACAACGGACATTGATCGGGTAATTCATGAATAAATCAGCAGGCGTGCTTCTTGGAATCGTCGTTGCCATCGGTGCAATCAGCGCCGGTGGTGCCTGGTACACCGGCACCAAAATCGAAGGCGTGCTGAATACCTCGATCGCTGACGCCAACAAAGAGCTGAAAGCCGCGCTGGTGGGTTCCAACGGCACGGCATCGCTGGAACTGGTCTCGCTGGAGCGCCACGTGTTCAGCAGCACCGCGCACTATCGCCTCAAGGGCGAAGGTGAAATGTTTGGCGAAGCGCCGGTCGAGTTGCTGTTCGTCGACCACATCGAACACGGACCGCTGCCGTTCTCGCGTCTGATGTCGCTGAAATGGCTGCCGGTCATGGCCACCAGTCACTACGAGCTGGAAAGAACGCCAACCACCGAGAAATGGTTCGCCGCTGCCAAGGACCAGTCGCCGCTCAAGGGCCTGGTCAATATCGGGTACGACAATTCCACCAACGGCACGCTCGAATTGCTGCCGCTGGACGTGGCGCTGGACGCCACCTCCCATCTGAAGTTTTCCGGTCTGAACCTCGACGTCGCCGCCAGCGCCCAAGCCCAAAAGGTCAAGGCTGACGGCTACATGGACAGCCTGACGCTGACCACGGTGGCTGAAGACCAGACACCCGTGAAGGTCGAGCTGAACGGCCTGACCGTGGCCAGCAACCTGACCAAAAGCACCTACGGTTATTACGTCGGCGACAACACCCTGGAGGTGACCGACAGCAAAACCACCTTCGGCGCCAAACAGTCGGTACTGGGCTTCAAGAAATTTGAAATGAAAAACCACACCGAAGAGTCGGGCACCAGCGCTTCGGGGCGCGCCGATTACAAGGTGGGCGAGGTGTCGTTGAATGGCAAAACGTTCGGTTCTGCGCAGATGGCCATGAGCCTGAAAAACCTCGACATCCCGGCGACCATGTCGCTGATGCAGATCTACCAGACCAAATTGCAGCCCTACGAGAAGGCCGCCGCCGAAGCCGTTGCCGCCGGTGAACCGGCGCCAGAACTGGTGTTGACCCCGGAAGAAGAAGCACAGGTCAAAATCGGTCTGGAAAAACTGCTCGCGGCTGGCCCGCAGGTAGCCCTGGAGAATCTGTCGTTCAAATCCACCAACGGTGAAAGCCGCGCCAACCTGGTGCTCGACCTGACCAAACCGCAGTCCATGGACCTGCCGCCAGACCAGTTGACCCAACAACTGATTGCGCTGCTGGATTTCAATCTGAAAGTGTCCAAGCCAATGCTCGTTGACCTGTTCACTGTGCAATCGCAGATTGACGGTCAGACCGACGCCAAGCTCATCGCCGATCAGGCAACGGCGACTGCTGACATGTTCAGCAGCATGGCGGTCGGTACGCAACTGGCCAAGCTGGAGGGCAACGATGTCGTCACCAAATTGCATTACGCCAACAATCAGGTGGAATTCAATGGCCAGAAAATGACCGTTGAACAATTTGTCGGCTTCGTGATGAGCAAACTCGGCGGCGTTGCACCGATTCAGTAATACCGCTCGCTTCATGGCAACGCCCGGTCTCTGCGAACGCAGGCACCGGGCGTTTTGCTGTCCGCTGTTTAAACCTAATCCACATCCCGAATCAACAACCACGCCTCATCCACCGGCAGCGGTTGCTTCATCCGTTCAGCGAGCATCGCCATCGCCCGCTCTTTGTCGCAGGCAACAGCCGCCACCACCACGCCGTTCTTGCTGAACAGGCCGATAAAGGGTGGATGGTCAGGGTTGCCTTTGAACTCGACTTCGTCCCAGCTTTCGGCGTGGCCGAGGTAGTCGTAATTTTTGCCGAAGTGCCAGGTCCAGAAATACGGCACGTCGAGGTAGTGCTCGTCGCCGCCCAGCATGTTCGCCGCCGCGATCCGCGCCTGTTGCTGGGCCAGGCGCCAGTGTTCGATGCGCTGGGGCTGGCCGTTGAGCGGGAAGGTCGCGATATCACCCGCCGCCCAGAGCCCGTCGGCCACGCGCATGCCGCCGTCGGCCTGCAGTGAACGGTCTTTTTCCTTGGGCAGGTCGGCAAACGGATCCGTCGCCGGGCTGACGCCTATGCCGACGAGCACCAGATCGGCAGGCAAACGTTGACCGTTTTCCAGTTTCACCGCTTCGACCTTGCCCGCGCCTTCGATTTGCGCGGCTTCGCTGTCGGTATGAAACACCACGCCGTTGGCCACGTGCCGGGCACGAATCGCTTTGCCGACCGCTTCGCCAAACTGCTTGACGAACGGCACTGCGTGGCGCGCCAGCACGGTGACCTCCAGACCGTATTGGCGCAGGGCCGACGCGGACTCCAGGGCAATGAAGCTATCGCCGATGATCACCACCCGTTGGCCGGGTTTTGCAGCGTTCAGAATCCGCGTCGCCTGATCCTTGGAGCGCAGCAGGAAGACTTGCGGCAAGTCGGCGCCTGGCAACGTGAGGGGGTTGGGTGTGCCGCCGGTCGCGAGCAGCGCGGCGTCATAGGTCAGTGACTGACCGTCGGCCAGTCGCAGTGTTTTGTTGGCCGTATCCAGGCTCGCCACTTCACCGTTTATTCGCTCGATGCGCTGCTCGCGGTAAAAGTGTTCATCCCGTAGCGGCGGGACTTCTTCGGGCGGCATTTCCCCGGCAATCACGAATTTGCTCAGCACTGTGCGGTCGTAACCGGCGTCGGCTTCACGGTCGATCAGCACGACACGGCCGCCAAAGCCTTTTTCGCGCAATGCCGCTGCTCCCGCCGTGCCGGCGGCCCCGGCTCCGATGATCACAAACGTACGCTCATCATCGGCTGGCGGGGTGTGGGGATCCGAGAGCGGCTGATCGTCGACCCAGACCTCGTCATCACGCATCTCCAGGGGATAGCGCTTGAGGCTGTCCAGAGACGGCGGATCACACAGCCCGCCATCCTCGATCCGATACGCGGCTTTGTGCCACGGACAGATCAGACGCCCATGGCACAGCGCACCCTCGGCCAGCGGCGCCCCGGCGTGGGGGCATTCACCTTGATAGGCGCGCAATTGATCGCCGACCCTTAGCAAAACTATCTTGGTGTCCGCGATCCGTACTTCCAGGCCTCGGTTTTCGGGCACATCGGCAAAACGGGCGACGCGGTGCAGGGCCATGATCATTCTCCAGGCGGGCGTTTCACTTAAGAGTTTGGCCTTAGTCCCGAGGTTCAGCCAATTCCCACTGCCACCGCACCAACGGTACGGCTATAGTTCGCAGGCCGACGAAGGCCCCATCCGCACAAGGTGCTCCGGAATGACCCGATTGACCTCTCTGAACCCTTGGCTGGCGGCCGTTGCAGTCGCCCTTTGCGTGCAATTTCCGGCGCAGGCCCAGGAGCGTTTCACCGTCAGCATTCCCGGTGTTTCGGATAACCGCCTGTTCACCTCGGCGGCGGCCAGCGACGCCAGCGGCTGCGGCGGCAAGAATCAGTCCCCGGCCCTGAGCTGGAACGCCGGCCCCCAGGGCACCTTGAGCTACGCCATCGTCATGCACGACCCGGACGGCCAGAAAGGCCTTGGGGTCGATCACTGGATTCACTACGGCATCAAGGCCACGACCCGTCAGATCCCGGCCGGTGTGGGCGCCAAATCCGCGCTAGAAGGTATGGGCGGCAGCAACAGCAAAGGCACCACCGGCTACATCGGTCCTTGCCCACCCGTCGGCGACAGCTCCCACCACTACATTATCCAGCTCTACGCCCTGGATCTCGCTCCGGACGCCTTGCCCGCCGGCCTGACGCGTGCGCAGCTGCTGGAGAAAATCAAAGGCCATGTGCTGAAAAACAGCAGTGTGGTGCGGCGTTATCACCGCTGAGATTAATTTTTCAGCCGGGTTAACCCGAACCTGGACGGGGGCTCGTCTCAGAGGATGAATGGATCAATTTCCTCCTGAGGTCAGCCCCCATGTCCCTCCCTCTGCATTTCCTCCGCCCGGCCGCCCGGGGTTTCACCGTCGGGTTGCTGTTGGCCGTTGCCGGTTGCGGCGCTTCCTCTAAACCTGAGTCCGCCGCAGTGTCGCCACCGGCTCAAGGTGCACTGAAGACTGAGGCGCTGGTGCGCAGCGAGTCCGTTGCCGCGGATGCCTCGATGGCCAAACGCAGCGCCCGTCCAGCCCCCATGGCGAGCTTTGCGCCTGAGGTGGCTGCGCCGGGTTATCGGGATGAGCAGCGCGAGCAATATCAGGCATTGGCGGATAACCCGATTCACAGTGTGGCCGAGGCGCCGGTCTCGACCTTCAGCGCCGACGTCGATACTGGCGCTTACGCCAATGTCCGCCGCTTGCTGAATCAGGGGCGCCTGCCGCCCGAAGGCGCTGTGCGGCTGGAAGAACTGGTCAATTACTTCCCCTACGACTACGCGCTGCCCACGGACGGCTCGCCTTTTGGGGTGACCACTGAATTGGCGCCATCGCCATGGAATCCGCATACCCGTTTGCTGCGCATCGGTATCAAAGCCTCGGACCGCGCAGTCGCGGAACTGGCCCCGGCCAACCTGGTGTTTTTGGTGGACGTCTCCGGCTCGATGGACCGTCGCGAAGGTTTGCCACTGGTCAAAAGCACCCTGAAATTGCTGGTCGATCAACTGCGCGAGCAGGACCGGGTGTCTTTGGTGGTCTACGCCGGCGATTCGCGTGTAGTTCTAGAGCCGACTTCTGGACGGGAAAAAGCGAAGATTCGTACAGCGATTGATCAATTGACCGCCGGTGGCTCGACGGCGGGTGCCTCGGGCATCGAACTGGCCTATCAGATGGCGCAACAAGCCTTCATTCCCAAAGGCATCAACCGCATCCTGCTGGCCACGGACGGTGACTTCAACGTCGGCATCAGCGACTTCGACAGCCTCAAGCAAATGGCTGTGGATAAACGCAAGACTGGCGTTTCCCTGACCACCTTGGGTTTTGGTGTGGATAACTACAATGAACACCTGATGGAACAACTGGCCGACGCCGGTGATGGCAACTACGCCTACATCGACAACCTGCGCGAGGCGCGCAAAGTGCTGGTGGATCAACTCGGTTCAACCCTCGCGGTGGTGGCGAAAAACGTGAAGCTGCAAGTGGAGTTCAACCCGGCGCAGGTCAGCGAATATCGGCTGCTGGGGTATGAGAACCGGGCGCTGAAGCGTGAGGATTTCAGCAATGACAAAGTCGATGCCGGTGAAATTGGTGCAGGACACACGGTGACGGCGTTGTACGAAATCGTGCCCAAGGGCGAGAAGGGCTGGCTGGAGCCGCTGCGGTATGGCAAGGCTGAGCCGGTGGCTTCCGGTACCACTGGGGAGTTGGCGATGCTGCGTGTGCGATATCAGCTGCCGGAAGGTGGGAAAAGTCGCTTGATCGAACGGCCGATTGCGGGTGATTCGGTCGGCAACGCCAGTGATGACCTGCGCTTCGCGTCGGCTGTGGCAGCGTTTTCCCAGCAGCTCAAGGACGGGCGTTACACCGGTGATTTCAACCTGAAAGACACCGAAGCCTTGGCGCGCGGTGCACGGGGCGACGACCCATTCGGTCTGCGCGCAGAGTTCGTGCAATTGGTTGAGTTGGCGCAGAGCCTGCGAACCACTACCACCGCCTCCAGCACTGAGTCGCATAAAGGAGCTTATAACTGACATGTCCGCGCCTGAACCGAGCGACGAATCGCTACTGGCCCGGTACCGCGCAGGCGACGGGCCAGCGTTCGAGATCTTGTACGCCCGTCATCGCCAGGGCCTCTACCGATTCCTCTTCGGTTTGAGCGGCAGGCCGGAACTGGCCGAAGAGGTTTACCAGGACACCTGGCTGAGCCTGATCCGCAGAACCAGTCAGCCACAAGGCCGGGCGAATTTTCGTACATGGCTCTATCAGATTGCCCGCAACCGATTGATCGATCACTGGCGCAAACATGGCATTCACAACCCTTTGCACGACAGCTACGACGAACAAACCCACGCCGTGATTGATGAGGCGACCGATCCAGAGCAACTGCTGAGCCTGAGCCGCGACAGCCAACGCCTCGAAATCGCGTTGCACGACCTGCCCGCCGACCAGCGCGAAGTGTTCCTGCTCCGCGCCCACGGCGAACTCGACCTGCCGCAGATCGCCGCCCTCACCGAAACACCCCTGGAAACCGTCAAGAGTCGCTTGCGCTATGCCCAGCAAAAACTGCGTCGGCTGCTGGCCGAGGAGGTACTGACATGACTGACGCCCGTAAAACACCGGAAGACCAAGTGCTTCAGCATTACCGTGAACACGTGGCTGGCGAACCACCGGCTCATCTGGATGCATTCATCCTGGCTGCTGCACACCGTGAAACACCTGCGCACAAACCGAACCTGTGGCAACGCTGGGTCCAGGCTTGCCAAAAACCTCGTTGGCAGGTCGCATTCGCCAGCCTCGTTGGCGTCGCCTTCATGTTGGCGCTGGTGCAGCGTACGCCTGAGCAAGTGCCAACGTTAGATTCCAGCCCTGCACCCAAAACTTCGTCTTTTGCGGCCAAGAAAGAAGCTGCAGAAGCGCCGGCATCGGTTGCCCGCTCAATGGCGGCCCCGGCCGGCGCGATGTCCGCGCCTGCGCCCGCACCCGTAGCGCCAATGGCCGAGTTGGCTGCGCCGGCGCAGAGCGAATCGATCAGTGCTGACATGGCGGAAGAATCAAAAATGAGCAAACGCCCAGCGGAGGCTCCGGCGAAGTTTATCGACGACCAGTTACGTGAAGTGATTCGCTTGCAAAATGCCGGTCAGACCAAGGCGGCTGATGAGCTGATGGCGACCTTGCACAAACGCTTTCCCAAGGAAAATCTCGAGGCTCGGCTCGAGGAATTGCAGAAAAACTGAGCAGCAGGGCGGTCGTCCATTTGGCAACGAGCCCCGAAAGCGCGCACTATCGGCCTATAGCCGATGCGTTGGAGGATGCCGTGGCAAAAAAAATCGACCGCATCGCCCAAATGCTCAACTGCCCGGAAAAGGGTGAGGTATTGCGGCGCGCTGTGACGGAGAGTCGTAAGGAGTTTCTGCTGGCGAAGCAGGCAGAGGAAGCGCTGGAGGAAGACGTCCTTGATGATGGAGAGGTTGAGGACGAAGAGGATGATGAGTACGACGAGTTTGATTGGACGACGGAATGAAAGACCACATTATGCTCGTTTGTGAATCTGACACCTTGGTTGCTCAGCGCTCGTCCTACACGGAATCACAGCAGATGGCAGTTCGGTTACAAGCTAAGGCTATTGAAGCTAGCTGTAATGATCCGCGTCCAAATATCGCCGCCGAAACAGTGTTTGCGGAGCTTTATGTGCTCATTGATGACATTGAGGCTAAGCAAAGCAGGACGGGACACCGCCCACAAAAAAGCCCCAGTCCTTAAGGCCTGAGGCTTTCTCGTTTCTACTAGTATGGTGCACCAGGCGGGATTCGAACCCACGACCCCTGCCTTCGGAGGGCAGTACTCTATCCAGCTGAGCTACTGGTGCAAGCGGGCGCCATGATACTCATATGCACTGCGGGCGTCCATGCTGCTGAATCGACCGCTGTTTTCGCAAGCGTAACAACCGTTTGCTACGTTGATCAGAAAAAGTAGGCAAATGCGGCGTTTTCGTTCTTTTTTTCGAACAGACTATTGTCCTTTACCCCCTTTGATCCTAGGATTCGTTTGAGATTTCAAACGCTCTTGTCTGGGTGCTGAACCGCACGAGTTTCGAACAGTGCGCTATTTATGTGCTTCAGCCCGGTGAATGATTTCCCTGACGGCAGCCTACAAGGCGCCTTTCTACAATCATAATTCGCTCCGCGCTGGTCGCGGTGCTGTTAAGGAAAGCCGACATGCAGCTTAAAGATACCCAGTTGTTCCGCCAGCAAGCCTTTATCGATGGCGCTTGGGTTGATGCGGACAATGGTCTGACGATCAAGGTCAACAACCCGGCAACGGGCGAAATTCTGGGCACTGTGCCGAAAATGGGCGCTGCCGAAACCCGCCGTGCGATCGAAGCCGCTGACAAGGCGCTGCCGGCCTGGCGTGCACTGACCGCCAAGGACCGCGCGAACAAGCTGCGTCGCTGGTTCGAACTGATCATCGAAAACCAGGACGACCTGGCTCGACTGATGACCCTGGAACAGGGCAAGCCATTGGCTGAAGCCAAGGGCGAAATCGTTTACGCCGCTTCCTTTATCGAGTGGTTCGCCGAAGAAGCCAAGCGCATCTACGGTGACGTGATTCCGGGCCACCAGCCAGACAAGCGCCTGATCGTGATCAAGCAGCCGATTGGCGTGACCGCAGCCATCACCCCGTGGAACTTCCCGGCCGCGATGATCACCCGTAAAGCCGGCCCGGCCCTGGCCGCCGGTTGCACCATGGTGCTCAAGCCTGCTTCGCAAACCCCTTTCTCCGCATTCGCGTTGGCTGAACTGGCCCAGCGTGCCGGCATCCCTGCCGGTGTGTTTAGCGTGGTCACCGGCAGTGCCGGCGACATCGGCAGCGAGCTGACCAGCAACCCGATCGTGCGTAAATTGTCCTTCACTGGCTCGACCGAAATCGGTCGTCAGTTGATGGCTGAATGCGCCAAGGACATCAAGAAAGTGTCCCTGGAACTGGGCGGCAACGCGCCGTTCATCGTGTTCGACGACGCGGACCTGGATAAGGCCGTCGAAGGCGCAATCATTTCCAAGTACCGCAACAACGGCCAGACCTGCGTCTGCGCCAACCGTCTGTACATTCAGGATTCGGTCTACGACGCGTTTGCCGAGAAGCTGAAAGTGGCCGTGGCCAAACTCAAGATCGGCAACGGTCTGGAAGAAGGCACCACCACTGGCCCGCTGATCGACGAAAAAGCCGTGGCCAAGGTTCAAGAGCACATTGCTGACGCAATCAGCAAAGGCGCAACCGTTCTGGCGGGTGGCAAGGTCATGGAAGGCAACTTCTTCGAGCCGACTATCCTGACCAACGTGCCGAAAAACGCTGCCGTGGCCAAGGAAGAAACCTTCGGTCCATTGGCGCCACTGTTCCGCTTTAAAGACGAAGCCGAAGTGATCGCGATGTCCAACGACACCGAGTTCGGCCTGGCCTCGTATTTCTATGCTCGCGACCTGGGTCGTGTGTTCCGTGTGGCCGAAGCCCTGGAATACGGCATGGTCGGCGTCAACACCGGGTTGATCTCCAACGAAGTCGCGCCGTTCGGCGGCATCAAGGCGTCGGGCCTGGGCCGTGAAGGCTCCAAGTACGGCATCGAAGATTACCTGGAAATCAAATACCTCTGCCTGGGCATCTAAGCTCGGCAGACGGGAATGCAACAAGCGGAAAGGGCACGAGAGCGCTGTCCCTTTCTGCGCTTCAAACGGAATTTTCTCTGTGGCCGGGAAAGCTGTGGCAGTCGATCATCGCATGCTGCCGTAGTTGCCTCCCCGCCGCATTTTCCTTGAACCACGCCGCCCGATGAGCGGTGAATGAGGACTTTATGAGCAAGACTAACGCATCCCTGATGAAACGCCGCGAAGCCGCTGTACCGCGCGGTGTTGGCCAGATTCACCCGATCTTCGCCGACCACGCGAAGAACGCCACCGTGACCGACGTTGAAGGTCGCGAGTTCATCGACTTCGCCGGCGGTATCGCCGTGCTGAACACCGGTCACGTGCACCCGAAAATCATCGCCGCGGTGACCGAGCAGCTGAACAAGCTGACCCACACCTGCTTCCAGGTGCTGGCCTACGAACCGTACGTAGAGCTGTGCGAAAAAATCAACGCCAAGGTGCCAGGTGATTTCGCCAAGAAAACCCTGCTGGTCACCACCGGTTCCGAAGCCGTTGAAAACGCCGTGAAGATCGCCCGTGCCGCCACTGGCCGTGCCGGCGTGATCGCGTTCACCGGCGCTTACCACGGTCGCACCATGATGACCCTGGGCCTGACCGGTAAAGTCGTGCCTTACTCGGCCGGCATGGGCCTGATGCCAGGCGGCATCTTCCGCGCGCTGTACCCGAACGAACTGCACGGTGTGAGCGTCGACGACTCGATCGCCAGCATCGAACGCATCTTCAAGAATGACGCCGAGCCGCGTGACATCGCTGCCATCATCATTGAGCCGGTTCAGGGCGAAGGCGGTTTCTACGTCGCGCCTAAAGAGTTCATGAAGCGTCTGCGTGCCTTGTGCGACCAGCACGGCATCCTGCTGATCGCTGACGAAGTGCAAACCGGCGCTGGCCGTACCGGCACGTTCTTCGCCATGGAACAGATGGGCGTTTGCGCCGACCTGACCACTTTCGCCAAATCCATCGCTGGCGGCTTCCCGTTGGCCGGTGTGTGCGGCAAGGCCGAATACATGGACGCCATTGCTCCAGGCGGCCTGGGCGGTACTTACGCCGGTAGCCCGATTGCTTGCGCTGCGGCCCTGGCCGTGATGGAAGTGTTCGAAGAAGAGCACCTGCTGGATCGCTGCAAGGCAGTCGGCGAGCGTCTGGTCACTGGCCTAAAAGCCATCCAGGCCAAATACCCGGTGATCGGCGAAGTCCGTGCCTTGGGCGCGATGATCGCGGTCGAGCTGTTTGTCGACGGTGACAGCCACAAGCCGAACGCTGCCGCGGTGGCATCGGTGGTGGCCAAGGCTCGCGACAAAGGGCTGATCCTGCTGTCCTGCGGCACTTACGGCAACGTTCTGCGCGTCCTGGTTCCGCTGACCGCGCCGGATGAGCAATTGGACAAAGGTCTGGCAATTATCGAAGAGTGCTTCTCGGAACTCTGATCTAAAATGTTCATATGAATGTGTGAGCTGATCGACAAAAAACCCGCTTCGGCGGGTTTTTTTGTCCCCGAGACAAATTGCACCGTCCATGATCAGCATTGACTAAGGTACAAGCATCGCAAAGGGAGCGTGCAGATGACCGCTGTGGTTTTACCGGCTGTACCGCGTGTGTTGGTTGCCGAGGCTGACCCTTGGTCTCGTGACCTGATCAAACAAGTGCTGTTGAGCGTGCGCTGCGACGCACGGCTGGATCTGTGTGCCGATGGTCAGGAAGCGTTGCGGCTGTTGGCGGAAAATCCGTATGACCTGGTGATCGTCGACGGGGAGCTGCCCGGCGTCGACGGTCTGAATGTCTTGCGCAACGTTCGCCAGCGCAAACGCAATCCGCCACTGCCTTTCATCCTGATGAGCAGCCGCAACGACAGCGCCAGTGTGCGCGAAGCCTTGCCCCTGGCGCCCACGGCGTACCTGACCAAACCCCTGAACATGGAAAGCCTGACCCAGCGTCTGCAGGATCTGCTGCTGAACGCCGGTGAAGAGGTTTTCTGTGAAATGCCGACACTGGCGGCCGGTATGACCTTGCCGGTGTATCTGCAGCGCCGTCGCGAACTGGCGGAGGGTGCGCCATTGATGGCCGATGTGCAGATGGCGGTCAACGCCAGCCTGAACACCCGCGGTCTTGACCTGGTGCGGCTGGAAGAGGAAATCCGCACCGACCCGCACATCACCGCCGTGCTCATCGCGGCGGCTAACAGCGCGGCGCTGCACGTTGGCGATGCGGTCCAGACCTTGTCTCAGGCGCTGCACCGCTTGGGCTCCGCGCAAAGCATGAACCTGATCCTCGGGTTGGCACTCAAGCACAGTGCCCGGCTCAGCGATCCGTTCCTGGCGGACTATGCCGAGCGCTTCTGGGACTTGTCCCTGCACACTGCCGAATACGCCCGCACGCTGGCGCGGTTGCTGGATCTGGATCAAGAGCGCTGTTATTGCGCAGGCATTCTGCATTGCCTCGGCGACCTTGCGTTGCTGAGGTGTTTGCAGGAATGGAAGCAGGCCGGTGGCGAGCTGGATGAACGGGAGGAGGTCGGCAATGCCTTGGCGGAGTTCGGCGCAGCCTACGGTTCGGCGCTGCGAACTCGCTGGCGGCTGCCGCTGGAATTGCGGGAGTTGATTGCTGCGACCTATCAGCTCGGTGGCGGCGTTTATTCTCGCGAAGCGTTGGTGATGAACATGGCCGCGCAACTGGCGCGCCTGACCGAGCATGAGGGCATTGAGGCCTTGGCGAAGAGCCGGACTGCGCGGTTGCTCAAGA
The DNA here is from genome assembly GCF_029959925.1 of Pseudomonas sp. PS02303. Lineage (NCBI taxonomy): Bacteria > Pseudomonadati > Pseudomonadota > Gammaproteobacteria > Pseudomonadales > Pseudomonadaceae > Pseudomonas > Pseudomonas sp. PS02303. Next base: position 8,915 of record NZ_JASCOM010000102.1, on the reverse strand, counting down.
TCGGCTTGCCGGAGTTGATGCGGCTGCGCAAAAAGTAAACTTCACACAAAAACCTGTGGGAGCGAGCCTGCTCGCTTCCATATGAGTTGTGATGGGTTTTGGATGGGTGTCACCCGGAAATGATGCGGTTTTTTCCCTGGCGCTTGGCTTCATACATGGCGGCATCCGCGCGGGCGAACACGCTGTCGAGGGAGTCGTCCTCCGGCGTCAGGCTGGTCAAGCCCTGGCTGACGGTGATGCCGAACGTCTGGTCATCATGGCTGAAGCTCAGTTGCTGAATCTGCCATTGCAGGCGCTCGGCGACTTGCATGGCCATGTCGGGTGCACAGCCGGGAAACACCGCTGCGAATTCCTCGCCTCCGATCCGCCCGAATACATCTCCCCGGCGTAATGCGGCTCGACCGCTCTCGGCGATTCGTTGCAGTACGTTGTCGCCCGCTTGATGACCGTAAGTGTCGTTGACCCCTTTGAAGTCATCGATGTCCAGCAACAGGAACGCCATCGGTGCGCCTTGCTTGCGCGCCTGAGCAAACTCGCGCTGGGCGCATTCGAAGAAGTGTCGGCGATTGCTGCTTTGCGTCAGCACATCGGTGGTCGCCAGGCGCTGCAACTCGGCTTCCATCCGTTTCTTTTCGGTGATGTCTTCGGCAATGCCGACGATGATCACCGGTTGGCCCGGCTCGGCCTGGCGGTTGATGAAGCATTTGTCGCTGAGCCAGCGCACCTGGCCGTCGGCGGCGATGATGCGGTATTCGCGGTCTTCAACGGCGCCTTTGACCAGCACTTCGGCGAGGCTGCGCTCGGCGTAGTCGAGGTCATCGGGGTAAATGCTGTCGCGCCATTCGTTGTAGTCGGACAGCAAGCTGCCAGCCGATCGGCCAAAAATCCGTTCATACGCCGGACTGACGTAGAGCACCTGACGGGTTTCCCAGTTGAAGGCCCAAAGCACCGCGTTGACGCTCACCAGCAGGGAGCTGAACAGCTGTTCGCGTTCGCTCAGGCGCGCGACTTCGCTCTGGGCGTGCATTAGCGCCATCAGGGTTTGAGCAGTGTCGGGCGATTGAGCGAAGGATGCGTCTTGCAGGTTTTTTGGGACCATTGGGACAACTCTCAAAGGGCGTGCGCCGCTTGAGGTTCGAAAGCAGCAACAACGAAGCCCGCCGGGGTATGGCGAAGTGTCTTTGAGATAGGGGAATTGGAGATTGGTTCCCGCACTAGGTGGCGAGGAGGCTTGCTCCCGCCGGGCGGTATCTGAGGCGCGTTTTTTCAGTTAAAACGCGTCGTCAGATTTTGCGGCGACGTCGTCGCCGCACGGGGGCAAGCCCCCTCGCCACAGGGAAGAGCTTCGGCAGGGTCAGGCAGCGGCAGGGCGCAGGGAGTAGGTTTTCAGCTGGTCGGCGAAGTCGCGCAGGGATTGAATCCCGCTGGCCTCCGCTTCGTGTACCCAATCCTTGATGGCAGCCAGCATGTCGTGACCATTTGAGCTGGTCTTGACCCAGATCTGTTGCAAGGCCAGGCGTTTCTCGTAAATTACCTTCAGCGCCTGGCTGTGCTCGAGCATGGTCTGGATGCGCAGGTGGTGCTTATCGTCCAGCAGACTGGTTTCCCGCGAAAGCAGACGCTTGGCCCGGTGGAACTGGTGACGGACCGAGTGATCGACCTTTTCCAGCTCTTGCTTGACCAGCGGCGCGATGACCAATTTGCGGTATTGGGCCATGATCTGGAAGCGGTTGTTGAGGATCGCCATGGCGGTGTCCATGTCCAGGCTGCCTTTGCCTTCGACGCGGTGGGCGATCGGTGCAACCCGCTGGACCTTGGCCAGGCGGAAGAAACTGAAGACCTGGATCCAGGCCCAACCGAGGTCGAACTCCCACTTCTTCACCGACAATTTTGCCGAGTTAGGGTAGGTGTGATGGTTATTGTGCAGTTCTTCGCCGCCGATCAGGATGCCCCAAGGCACCAGGTTGGTCGCCGCGTCGCGGCATTCGAAGTTGCGGTAGCCGATGGCATGGCCCAGGCCATTGACCACGCCGGCGGCCCACACCGGGATCCACATCATCTGGATCGCCCAGATGGTGATGCCGATGGTGCCAAACAGCAGTAGGTCGATGACGCCCATGATCGCCACACCCAGCAGCGGGAAACGGCTGTAGAGGTTGCGCTCGATCCAGTCTTCAGGGCAGTTCTTGCCGTAGATGCGCAGGGTCTCCGGGTTCTCCGCTTCGGCGCGGTACAGCTCGGCACCTTTGCGCAGAACGGTGGACAGGCCCTTGATGACCGGGCTGTGCGGGTCATCGACGGTTTCGCATTTGGCGTGATGCTTGCGGTGGATAGCGGTCCACTCGCGGGTGTTCTGCGCCGTGGTCAGCCACAGCCAGAAGCGGAAGAAATGTTTCAGGCCAGCATTGAGCTCAAGCGAGCGATGGGCTGAATAACGGTGCAGATAGACCGTGACGCCGATGATCGTCACGTGGGTCATCAGCAGGGTGACTGCCACCAGTGACCAGGGCGACAAGCCGAGAAAACCTTCGTACCACATAGGCTATAGGGCCCTCGATAAAGAAAAAAACAGCCGTTGCATTATCACTAAGCCCACAGATAAAACCAGTCACCCTTTCAGATAAGAGTGGCTGGATGTTTCTTTAACCTATAATCCCATCCTTTTCGCAGGGACAAGGACGGCTAATGTCTGCCACCTATCGCGACGCGTTGCGAGCAGCACTGCTCTATCTATTGATTTCCATCGTCTGGCTGCAGCTCAGCGGCTATTTATTGAACAGTTTCTTCGATGGCTCCGACGAGCTGGTACGTTGGCAACTGATCAACGGTTATGCCTGGATCCTGCTGAGCACCGGCCTGATCTTCGTTGCCAGAGCGCGATTGCTCCGTTGCCTGGGGATCGGCAATACATTGAGTGAGCGTCATGAAGAGCGCGAGCGTTTGCGCCAGGCGGCTGCGGTGTTCGATTGCACGCGTGAAGGTGTGCTGGTCACCGATAGCAACGGGCTGATCGTCCACGTTAACCGGGCGTTCATGGAAATCACCGGCTACTCGCAGGCGGAAGTGCTGGGTCAGCGACCGAGCCTGTTCAAGTCGGGCCATCACCCCGCGGATTTTTACCAGACGATGTTCGTGACACTCAAGAGCTTCGGCGAGTGGAGCGGGGAGATCTGGAACCGCCGCAAAAGCGGTGAGATCTACCCGCAATGGCAGACGATCCGCGTCATTCGCGACGATCAGGGCCAGCTCAGCCATTACGTCGCGGTGTTTTCCGACATTAGCGCAATCAAGAATTCCGAACATGAGCTCAAGCATCTGGCTCATCACGATCCGCTGACGGATCTGCCTAACCGTTTGCTGTTCACCGACCGTACCGAGCAGGCGCTGACGTCGGCGCAACTGCACAAGCGTGGCTGTGCATTACTGATGATCGACCTGGATCATTTCAAAATGATCAACGACAGCCTTGGGCACACCATCGGTGACGAACTGCTCAAGGCCGTGGCCGAGCGATTGCAGGCCATGCTCGGGCCGGAGCTCACGCTGGCGCGGCTCGGTGGCGATGAGTTCGCGGTGCTCGCCGAAAGCTGTCCGCAGTTGATGCAGGCGGCGGCGCTCGCGCAACGGATCATTGATGCTCTCAAAGAGCCGTTCCAGATCGGCGGGCATCAACTGTTCATCAATACCAGCATCGGTATCAGTCTGTTCCCCGGCGATGCCTTGAGCGCCGAACAATTATTGCGTAACGCTGACTCGGCGCTGTTCAAGGCCAAAAGCGCCGGTCGCGATGGCTACGCCTTGTACACCGAAGAGCTGACCGCCCATGCCCAGAATCGGGTCGAGACGGCTGTTGAATTGCGCCGAGCGCTGGAGCACCAGGAGCTGCGCGTTTATTACCAGCCGGTTCACGACCTCAGGACCCGTCGCCTGGTGGGCGCCGAGGCGCTGGTGCGCTGGGAGCATCCGCAACGGGGGCTGGTGCCGCCGGCAGAATTCATTCCCATCGCCGAACGCACCGGATTGATCGCGGAGATCGATGCGTGGGTGATGCGCCAGGCTTGTCAGCAAATGTGCTCGTGGCAGCAGGCCGGTGTGGCGTTGTCGTTTATCGCGGTAAACGTCTCGTCTCGACTGTTCGCTCGCCGTGAGCTCTTTCAGCAAGTGGCGAAAGTGCTTCACGAAACCGGGCTCGATCCAGCGTTTCTGGAACTGGAAGTCACCGAGAGCGCGGTCATGGAAGACCCGGAAGTGGCCTTGGAGCAGATGCATCGACTGCGCGAGTTGGGTGTGCGGCTGGCCATCGATGATTTCGGCACCGGCTATTCGTCGCTGCTGCGGCTCAAGCGTTTGCCGGTGCAGAAGCTCAAGATCGATCAGGGCTTCGTCGCAGGATTGCCGTGGGATGAGGACGACGTGGCGATCGTGCGGGTGATTATCGCGCTGGCGCAAAGCATGGGGATGCAGGTGCACGCCGAAGGGATCGAGCAGGTCGAGCAGGCGCGTTTCCTGCTCGAACACGATTGCGATCTGGGCCAGGGCTACTGGTTTGGGCGACCGGTTCCGGCCGAGCAGCTCGATTGGGCGCATGCGCCGGAAATTCGCTAAGCGCAGGTCCCCCCTTAATCCGTGACGCAAAGCGTCACCGGATACTTCCCCCCTTCGCGCATAGCGCCGAAGCGATCTGCTTTCTGGTTATATAAACATTCTTAAATAGTCTTTTTAAGAATATCTACGCGTCTCTAGTATTGCTCTCACGCCGCAAGCAGTGCCGCCACTGCCAGGCAATCTCTCAGTTGAAGGAGCAGCACCATGAGCGCATCCCTACGTAGCGTTGAGGGTCAAGACGAAGCCACCATCTTGCGTGAGATCCAGAGCGCACTGCGCGACCTGCGTTTTGGCGCAGTCGAGATCACCGTGCACAACGCCCAGGTGGTCCAGATCGAACGCAAAGAAAAATTCCGTCTGCAAAGCCCGAGCAACAAACCGAGCTGAAAAAAACCGGCAGCCCGCGCTTCCAGCACTCCATAAAAAAAGCCAACACATCCAAGAATTCCAGGAGCTTTCACCATGTCGTCGATTCGTCATTTCGCTTTGGCCGCCGTGGCCAGTGCACTTTTTGCTGGTTCTGCGGTTGCCAAGGATTACGAGTTGCTCAACGTGTCGTATGACCCGACTCGCGAGCTGTATCAGGATTACAACGCCGAGTTCGTCAACTTCTGGAAGAAGGACCACGCTGGCGATAACGTGAAAATCCAGCAGTCCCACGGTGGTTCCGGCAAACAAGGCCGTGCCGTGATCGATGGTCTGCGCGCCGACGTGGTGACCCTGGCCTTGGCCGGGGACATCGACGAAATCGCAAAACTCGGCAAGACCCTGCCGGTCGACTGGCAGAAGCGTCTTCCCGAGGCGAGCACGCCTTACACCTCGACCATCGTGTTTCTGGTACGCAAGGGCAACCCTAAAGGCATCAAGGACTGGGGCGACCTGGTCAAAAACGACGTGTCGGTCATCACTCCTAATCCGAAAACCTCCGGCGGTGCGCGCTGGAACTTCCTCGCGGCCTGGGCCTACGGCCTGAAAGCCAACGGTGGTGACGAAGCCAAGGCCAAGGAATACGTGCAGACCCTGTTCAAGCATGTGCCGGTCCTGGACACGGGCGCTCGCGGTTCGACCATTACCTTCGTCAACAACGGTCAGGGTGATGTGTTGCTGGCCTGGGAAAACGAAGCGTTCCTGGCTTTGAAAGAAGACGGCGGCGCGGACAAGTTCGAAATCGTTGTGCCTTCGCTGTCGATCCTCGCCGAACCGCCGGTGGCTGTGGTCGACAAGAACGCCGAGAAAAAAGGCAACGCCGAGATCGCCGAGGCGTACCTCAAGCACCTGTACAGCCCCGCCGGCCAGGAAATTGCGGCGAAAAACTTCTATCGTCCACGTGACAAGGATGTGGCCGCCAAGTACAGCAAGCAGTTCCCGACCCTGGACCTGGTGACCATCGACAAGGATTTCGGCGGCTGGAAAAGCGCTCAGCCGAAATTCTTCAATGATGGCGGTGTGTTCGACCAGATCTACCAGGCGCAGTAGTTTTAAATAGCCATCAACGAGCCCCGGATTTAAGTTCGGGGCTTTGCGCGTTCTCAACCAAGGACTTTTATGTCGCGTCGTATCTCCCCCGTCATACCCGGCTTCGGGCTGACGCTGGGCTACACCTTGGTGTACCTCAGCCTGATTGTGCTCATTCCACTGGCGGCGATGTTTGTGCATGCCGCTCAACTCACCTGGGATCAGTTCTGGGCGATTATCTCGGCGCCACGGGTGCTGGCGGCGTTGAAGCTGAGCTTCGGCACCGCGCTCTATGCCGCGATCATCAACGGCATCATCGGCACGCTGCTGGCCTGGGTGCTGGTGCGCTATACCTTCCCTGGACGCAAAGTCATCGATGCGATGATCGACTTACCCTTCGCTTTGCCCACCGCCGTGGCCGGTATCGCGCTGACTGCGCTATACGCGCCCAATGGTTGGGTGGGTCAGTTTGCAGCGGACCTGGGTTTCAAGATCGCGTATACCCCCCTCGGCATCACCCTCGCCCTCACTTTTGTGACACTTCCATTCGTAGTACGTACCGTACAGCCAGTATTGGCTGATATCCCGCGTGAAGTGGAAGAAGCGGCAGCGTGCCTGGGTGCAAAACCGCTACAGGTTTTCCGCCATATTCTGGTGCCCGCGCTGCTGCCAGCCTGGCTGACCGGTTTCGCGTTGGCCTTTGCCCGCGGGGTCGGCGAGTACGGTTCGGTGATTTTCATCGCCGGCAATATGCCGATGAAAACCGAGATCCTGCCGCTGCTGATCATGGTCAAACTCGACCAGTACGATTACACCGGCGCCACGTCCATTGGTGTACTGATGCTGGTGGTTTCCTTCGTCCTGTTGCTGCTGATCAACTTGCTGCAGCGGCGCATCGAAACCCCATAAGGAGGCGCAGAAATGTCCCAATCGTCTATTGCTGCTGCTTCCTCGAACGCTGCCCGCCGTGGCAGTGCTTCGTCGCGGCGAATCCTGATCGGCCTTGGCTGGCTGGTGTTCGTACTGTTCCTGTTGCTGCCGCTGGTGATCGTGGTGTCTCAGGGCCTGAAGCTCGGAATCGGTGCGTTCTTCACCGCGATCTTCGAACCCGACGCGTTGTCGGCCCTGAAACTCACGGTGATCGCCGTGCTGATATCAGTGCCGCTGAACCTGGTGTTCGGTGTCAGCGCTGCATGGTGCGTGAGCAAATACTCGTTCCGTGGCAAAAGTATGCTGGTCACGCTGATCGACCTGCCGTTCTCGGTATCACCGGTTATCGCCGGTCTGGTCTACGTGCTGATGTTTGGCGCCCAGGGCCTGTTCGGGCCGTGGTTGCAGGATCACGACATCCAGATCGTCTTCGCCTTGCCGGGCATCGTGCTGGCGACGATTTTCGTCACCGTGCCGTTCGTGGCGCGTGAACTGATCCCGCTGATGCAGGAACAAGGCACCCAGGAAGAAGAGGCTGCGCGCTTGCTCGGGGCCAATGGCTGGCAGATGTTCTGGCACGTCACCGTTCCCAACATTAAATGGGGCCTGATCTACGGCGTGGTGTTGTGTACCGCGCGGGCCATGGGTGAATTCGGTGCGGTGTCGGTGGTTTCCGGGCACATTCGCGGGGTGACCAACACCCTGCCGCTGCACGTCGAGATCCTCTACAACGAATACAACCACGTGGCCGCGTTCGCTGTGGCGAGCCTGTTGCTGATCCTGGCGCTCTGCATCCTGCTGCTCAAGCAGTGGAGCGAAAACCGTATTAACCGCCTGCGCGCCAGCGCCGCGGAGGAATAAGTCATGTCGATCGAAGTGCGTAACGTCAGCAAGAATTTCAATGCGTTCAAGGCGCTGGACAACATCAGCCTGGACATCCAAAGCGGCGAACTCGTGGCCCTGCTCGGCCCTTCGGGTTGCGGCAAGACCACGCTGCTGCGGATCATCGCCGGCCTGGAAACCCCGGATCAGGGCAACATCGTGTTCCACGGTGAAGACGTCTCCGGCCACGACGTGCGTGATCGCAATGTCGGTTTCGTGTTCCAGCACTACGCGCTGTTCCGTCACATGACGGTGTTCGACAACGTCGCGTTCGGCCTGCGCATGAAACCGAAAAACCAGCGCCCAAGCGAAAGCCAAATCGCGGTGAAGGTTCATGAACTGCTGAACATGGTGCAACTGGATTGGCTGTCGGATCGCTACCCGGAGCAACTCTCCGGCGGGCAGCGTCAGCGTATCGCGTTGGCCCGTGCCTTGGCGGTGGAGCCGAAAGTCCTGCTGCTCGATGAACCGTTCGGGGCGCTCGACGCCAAGGTCCGCAAGGAGCTGCGTCGCTGGCTCGCACGGCTGCACGAAGACATCAACCTGACCTCGGTGTTCGTGACCCACGACCAGGAAGAGGCCATGGAAGTCGCCGACCGTATCGTGGTGATGAACAAAGGCGTGATCGAACAGATCGGCTCACCGGGCGACGTCTACGAAAACCCGGCCAGCGATTTCGTTTATCACTTCCTCGGTGATTCGAACCGCCTGCATCTGGGCGAAGACAACCATGTGCTGTTCCGCCCGCATGAAGTGTCGCTGTCGCGGCATGAGCTGGAAGACCATCACGCGGCGCAAGTGCGGGATATCCGTCCGCTGGGCGCGACCACTCGGGTGACGTTGAAGGTCGAAGGCCAGAGCGAGTTGATCGAAGCTGAAGTGGTGAAGGATCACGACAGCCTGATCGACCTGGCGAAGGGCGATACGCTGTTCTTCAAGCCCAAGGTCTGGCAGAAACTCGCCAACATCTAAGGCAAAAGCTTCGCGGGCAAGCCTCGCTTCTACAGGGGATCTATGGCGTACATAGATCCCCTGTAGAAGCG
>NZ_JASCOM010000101.1:0-21222 GCF_029959925.1 Pseudomonas sp. PS02303 | reverse complement strand
CGGTACAACATTCAGCACATAAGTTGACTGGACTACCGCTTTCGCGAGCAAGCTTCGCTCCTGCAGATGTTTCGTCCTGAAACAGGTGCAAACCTTGTTCAGGACGAGACAAAGGGCATTAAAAAGCCCCGCCTCTATAAAAGAGTGCGGGGCTTTTTATTGTCTCGAGTTTAGCGGGCGCTAACTTACTCTTCGCCCATCTGCGATTGCAGATAGTTCTCAAGACCGATTTTATCGATCAGGCCCAGTTGAGTTTCCAGCCAGTCGATGTGTTCTTCTTCGGACTCAAGGATATCTTCGAGCAATTCACGGCTACCGAAGTCACCCACGGTTTCGCAATGAGCGATGGCAACCTTGAGGTCGGCATGACCAGTTTTCTCAATACGCAGGTCGCATTCGAGCATCTCCTGGGTGTGTTCGCCGATCTGCAGCTTGCCCAGGTCCTGGACGTTCGGCAGGCCTTCGAGGAACAGGATGCGCTTGATCAGCTTGTCCGCGTGTTTCATCTCGTCGATGGATTCGTGGTATTCGTGCTTGCCGAGCTTGTTCAGACCCCAATCTTCGTACATGCGCGCATGCAGAAAATATTGATTGATCGCGACCAGCTCATTGGCAAGGATCTTGTTGAGATGCTGGATGACTGTAATGTCGCCTTTCATGATGGGGTCCTGCCCTGTATTAGCTGTCAATAAGGCGGAGTTTGAGCTGCACAACTAAGAGTGTCAAACCTAAGTTATTGAAACTTAAATGAAAATTAATCGGAATAAGAATGTTTGTGTTCCGCGTCTAGAGCGTAAGCAGTTGATTTTCAGACATAAAAAAACCGGACATCAAGTCCGGTTCTTTGGAATAGGGTAGTTACGCGGCAGTAAATTCTACAGGGAAAGGAATCGCAGCCTGGGCCGATTGCAATTTGGTCAGGGTTTCACGCACCACTTCCTTGGCAAGGCAGGCGCATTTACCGCATTGGCTGGCTACGCCAGTGGCCTGGCGGACTTCTTTGTAGCTGCAGCAACCTTCATAGATTGCATCGCGGATTTGACCGTCGGTGACGCCAGTGCAGAGGCAGACATACATAAGCTAAGAACCGTCGCTGGTGGTGACTCAGTTGCGATGGATCTTAATGTTAACGAGAATGATTGTCAAAGTGCTTTCTGAAAGCTTCGCGTTATAAGCGAGTATGACTGACGAACGGTTTTCATCCAGGCGTCTGCCATCACCTGCTGCGACGACCAATTTGACGCGCGGTTGAAAAACCGTTGAGGACAGCCCAAAAACGCCGTGTATGATGGTCGGTCCTTGCGAAGGGGGGCGTGTCACAGGGCTGTCGCCTGAGGGTGGCAGGCTGACACGAACCCAGTTCTTCACGATATATAGACCAGGAGATATTCAATGAGCGTACTCGTAGGCAAACAAGCCCCGGACTTCACCGTACCTGCCGTCCTCGGCAATGGCGAAATCGTTGACAGCTACACCTTGTCCTCGGCCATCAAAGGCAAATACGGCCTGGTGTTCTTCTACCCACTGGACTTCACCTTCGTTTGCCCGTCCGAGCTGATCGCTCTGGACAACCGCATGGCTGACTTCAAGGCGCGCAACGTTGAAGTGGTCGCGGTGTCGATCGATTCGCACTTCACCCACAACGCATGGCGCAACACCCCGGTGAACAATGGCGGTATCGGCCAGGTTCGTTACACCATGGCTGCCGACATGAAGCACGAAATCGCCAAGGCCTACGACGTTGAGTCCGAAGGCGGCGTGGCTTTCCGTGGCGCGTTCCTGATCGACGACAAAGGCGTTGTCCGTTCGCAGATCATCAACGACCTGCCGCTGGGCCGTAACATGGAAGAGCTGATCCGTCTGGTCGACGCGCTGCAATTCCACGAAGAGCACGGCGAAGTCTGCCCTGCCAACTGGAAAAAAGGCGACAAAGGCATGACTGCTTCGACCGAAGGCGTCGCGGCTTACCTGACCGAGAACGCTGCTGCGCTGTAAGGCACGTTCGAGGCATAAAAAAACCGGCCACTGAGGCCGGTTTTTTTATGGTCGGGAGAAATTCAGCGACAGGGATCAGTCGTTGAAGTCTTCCCAGCCGCCCATTTGTTTCCAGCGATTGACGATGCCGCAGAACAGCTCGGCCGTCTTCTCGGTGTCGTAGCGCGCCGAGTGAGCCTCACGACCGTCGAAGTCGATGTCCGCCGCCTGGCAAGCCTTGGCCAGTACGGTTTGACCGTAAGCCAGGCCAGCGAGGGTCGCGGTATCGAAACTGGAGAATGGGTGAAACGGGTTACGTTTCATGTCCAGGCGTGCGACAGCGGCGTTGAGGAAACCCAGGTCAAAGCTGCTGTTGTGCCCAACCAGAATTGCCCGTTTGCAGCCGTTGGCTTTCAGGGCCTTGCGGATACCACGGAAGATATCGGTCAGGGCCGTTTCTTCGCTCACCGCCATACGCAGCGGGTGATCGAGTTTGATCCCGGTGAATTCCAGCGCCGCGGCTTCAATGTTCGCGCCTTCAAAAGGTTCGACGCGGAAGAAATAGGTGTGATCGGGATACACAAAGCCTTTTTCATCCATGGCGATCGTGGTCGCGGCGATTTCCAGCAGGGCGTCAGTGGCAGAGTTGAAACCACCGGTTTCAACGTCGACAACAACTGGCAGGTATCCACGGAAGCGCTCAGCCATGGGGTGGCGCGAACCACCTCCGCCGCCTTGACCGTCCTGTTCGTCGTCGAAATGGTCTTCACTCACGCGTGTTCCTCCAGCAGGCGCCAGCGCAGTTTTTCACCGGCGCGCAGCGGGATTACGGTCAGCTCGCCAAATGGCAGGCTGGTTGGGGCGGTCCACTCATCGCGGACCAGGGTGATGCGATCGGTGTTCACCGGCAGGCCATAGAAGCGCGGGCCGTTGAGGCTGGCGAAGGCTTCAAGCTTGTCCAGCGCGTTGCGTTGTTCAAAGGCTTCGGCGTACATCTCGATCGCCGCATAAGCGGTGTAGCAACCGGCACAGCCGCAGGCCGCTTCTTTGGCGTGCTGGGCGTGAGGCGCCGAGTCGGTGCCGAGGAAGAACTTGTTGCTGCCGCTGGTGGCTGCGTCGAGCAGGGCTTCCTGGTGGGTGTTGCGCTTGAGGATCGGCAGGCAATAGAAGTGCGGCCGAATCCCGCCCACCAGCATGTGATTGCGGTTGTACAGCAGGTGATGCACGGTGATGGTCGCGCCAACGTTGGCCGAAGCCTCGTTGACGAACTGCACGGCGTCCGCGGTGGTGATGTGTTCAAACACCACTTTGAGCGTCGGGAAACGCTCGACCACACGACGCATATGCTCATCGATGAAGATTTTTTCGCGGTCGAACACATCGACATCGCCGCGGGTGACTTCACCGTGAATCAGCAAGGGCATCCCGACGTCGGCCATGGCCTCAAGTGCAGGGAAGATCTTGTCGATACTGGTGACACCCGAGTCCGAGTTGGTGGTCGCGCCGGCCGGGTACAGCTTGGCGGCGTAAACGAAACCGCTGGCCTTGGCCTCGCGAATTTCGTCGGGCTGGGTGCGGTCGGTCAGGTACAGCACCATCAACGGTTCGAAACGACTGCCGGCCGGACGTGCAGCGAGAATCCGCTGGCGATAGCCGTCGGCTTCAGCGGCGTTACGCACCGGAGGTACCAGGTTGGGCATGATGATGGCGCGACCAAAGGTGCGCGCGACATCCGCAACGGTATTGGTCAACACAGCACCATCGCGAAGATGAATATGCCAGTCGTCGGGACGCAGCAGGGTCAGGCGGTCGGACATGAGGGGATTCCAGGCGGGTCAAACTCTGGGGAATGCTACCGGAAAAGACTCTCTCAGGCACTCGCTATCAAGTTTTGCAGGAAGCTTCCGATATCCAACAGGTATGCCGTAAATATGTGTGTCGGTCTTTTTGTTGTAGAAGCCAGTGGAGCCTCCCGTGCGCCAGCGTTATTTAGCCTTGCTCAGTGTGTTTGCCAGCCTCCCTGCGATGGCGCTCACTTTCCAGACACGTCTGGAGAGCATCGAGTGGACGGTCGAAGGTGACAAGTTCGAATGCCGCCTGACTCAACCGATTACCGATTTCGGTTCGGGTGAATTCGTGCGCCGCGCCGGCGAGCAGGCGACGTTTCGTCTGAAAGCCTACAACGCGATGATCGGTGGCGGTTCAGCAACCCTGCTGGCGGCCGCTGCGCCGTGGCAGCCGGGACGTGGCGACATCAATCTGGGATCGGTGAGAATCGGCAGCGGCAACGTGTTGTTCAACAGTTCGCAAGTTCAGGCCGGTCGCCTGATCAGCGGGTTGATGGATGGCCGCAGTCCGGTCATCCGGCATTCATCTGGTGATGGCCGCGTCTCTGAAGTGCGCCTGTTGCCGGTCAAGTTCAGCAAGGCCTTCAACGACTACCAGGGTTGCGTGGCGAAACTGCTGCCGAAGAATTTCGAGCAGGTCAAACAGTCCGAGATCGGTTTCCCGGGTGAAGGCGTTGATCTTGATTCGCAAGCCAAGGCGCAGTTGCAGGTGATGCTGGAGTTCATGAAAGCGGATCCGACGGTCAATCACATCGAACTCGACGGGCACTCCGACAACAGCGGCAATCGCCTGACCAACCGCGAGCTGTCACGCCGCCGGGCGTTGGCGGTGATGGACTATTTCAAGGCCAATGGCATCCAGGAATCGCAGATCACCCTGCGTTTCCACGGTGAGCGCTACCCTGTGGCGCCGAACACCAGCGCCACCAACCGCGCGAAGAATCGCCGGGTCGCGGTGCGCCTGGAGCGGGTGGCACCGACCGAGAAAGTCGCGCCTCAAACCACGACGCCGGGAAGCTCTTCGGCGACATCCTGAGTTTGCTGAATTCGTCGCTCGCTCGACAGAATCTGTCGCTTCGTCGTCATAAGCTGTCGCGCCTCTGTAAATTATTCCGTATGACCGGTAGACTTCACGGCTTTCCGTAGAACCCCGTGGAGTGATGGCATGGCGGACGTAAACAAGGTCGTTCTGGCGTATTCCGGCGGCCTGGACACTTCGGTGATCCTCAAGTGGCTGCAGGATACTTATAACTGTGAAGTGGTGACCTTTACCGCTGACCTGGGTCAGGGCGAAGAGGTTGAACCTGCACGCGCCAAGGCTCAGGCCATGGGCGTGAAAGAGATCTACATCGACGATCTGCGCGAAGAATTCGTGCGCGATTTCGTTTTCCCGATGTTCCGCGCCAACACCGTTTACGAAGGCGAGTACCTGCTGGGTACTTCCATCGCTCGCCCGTTGATCGCCAAACGCCTGATCGAAATCGCCAACGAAACCGGCGCTGACGCCATTTCCCACGGCGCCACCGGCAAGGGTAACGACCAGGTTCGTTTTGAACTGGGCGCCTACGCACTGAAGCCTGGCGTGAAAGTGATCGCCCCTTGGCGCGAATGGGACCTGCTCTCGCGTGAAAAGCTGATGGATTATGCTGAAAAGCACAATATCCCGATCGAGCGTCACGGCAAGAAAAAATCCCCGTACTCGATGGATGCCAACCTGCTGCACATTTCCTATGAAGGCGGCGTGCTGGAAGACACCTGGACCGAGCACGAAGAAGACATGTGGAAATGGACCGTCTCCCCGGAGAAGGCTCCAGACAAGGCGCAGTACCTGGAACTGACCTACCGCAACGGCGACATCGTGGCACTGGACGGCGTCGAAATGACCCCGGCCACCGTGCTGGCGACCCTGAACCGTATCGGTGGCGAACACGGTATCGGCCGTCTCGACATCGTCGAGAACCGTTACGTGGGCATGAAGTCCCGTGGTTGCTACGAAACTCCTGGCGGCACCATCATGCTGCGCGCTCACCGTGCGATCGAATCGATCACTCTGGACCGCGAAGTGGCTCACCTCAAAGACGAGCTGATGCCTAAATACGCCAGCCTGATCTACACCGGTTACTGGTGGAGCCCTGAGCGTCTGATGCTGCAGCAGATGATCGATGCGTCCCAGGCACACGTGAACGGCGTTGTGCGCCTGAAGCTGTACAAGGGCAATGTGATCGTCACCGGTCGCAAGTCCGACGAATCGTTGTTCGATGCCAACATCGCGACCTTCGAAGAAGACGGCGGCGCCTATAACCAAGCCGACGCAGCGGGCTTCATCAAGCTCAACGCCTTGCGCATGCGCATTGCTGCGAACAAAGGCCGGAAGCTTTTCTGAGATCTCTGAAGCTGCAACGACGGTAATGGAAATGTGGCCTTGTCAGTGACAAGGCCACATTTCTGAAAGAGGGATTTTTCCTGCCGGGTATCATGTATCAACTTTCTTGTTGTTGTTACAAATAAGCTTTCGTCTGCTTTACTCTCCGACTGCCCGTCGCAATCGGTCTTCTGCTATTGGCGCTCAAGCCATCGTCGTCATGCCATGTGAGCTCAAATTGTAGGCAACCCAGAACGTAGTGCTATTGCGTTTCTTTGTTTGTTTCGAATGCTTGTGTGCGACTTCCTTCAGCAACGCCTCTGAATCAGTACAGGTTAGGAACACGATCACGCGCGCAGGGTTTTCCTGTGGTTGCTGGATCTTTTCCATCAAGGTGTTGAAGTCCATTTTGTTGCTCATCCATCGTGCATCGACGATGTGCAGATCCTTTAGCAACACCGATGAGCGTAAGGGGTGCTCAATCAAATGCTCGGGTGTATTGACTTGCGCGTGATCGGCATCGGTCATGGCCTTGATGAAATGCTTGCCTTTCTCAAAATCAGAGGGCGCGTAAAGCGATCGATAGTTGAAGTTGAGTGTGGCGAAGAATAGGAAGAGCAAATAAAAGGGAAAGCTGATAAGAAACCAGATATAGATCTCTCGTTCCTTATTGTCGAGAAATGGAAGAGAAATAGCAGCCGAAGTTTCAGACAGTGTTGCAAATATCGCAATGATTGTCATGGGGTTGGAAATTCTTGTTTTGAGTTTGTTCATGTTGTTTGCTCATGGAAGATTGTCTGTTCTCGATCAATTTATGGAGAGGTTTCGGGTGTCGGTAAGTTGCCGGGGTCGGGAAAGCGGTCTGCTGTTTTGGTGGTGTCCTTTTAGTGGATTTGTTAATGGGGGGTCATAGTAGCTGTATTATTTGCGCCTCGGGTATTTTTGTTATTGTTGTTTTGGAAAGTGCAGCGTTTATTGCTGTTTCTGAAGTGTTGCCTGGTGTAAGGGTTGTTGTAATTGAATTAGTAGCCACGTCTTGGTTTTT
Source organism: Pseudomonas sp. PS02303 (assembly GCF_029959925.1). Lineage (NCBI taxonomy): Bacteria > Pseudomonadati > Pseudomonadota > Gammaproteobacteria > Pseudomonadales > Pseudomonadaceae > Pseudomonas > Pseudomonas sp. PS02303. Next base: position 13,994 of record NZ_JASCOM010000101.1, on the reverse strand, counting down.
AACGAGCGAGTGTGAATGTTTGCCTGAAAATATCGGTTGTTTTTAAGCGTAGCTCAATCGTCAGCGTCTGTCGGATCCTTCGGTCAACCTCTGGTTTCTTTGATTTCCTGATGTAAATCGATACAAAAACACTTTTGAAAGCGCCGTGCCGCCGGGGCGGTAAAATTTAAGACACACAGTATTCGTCTGATTTTTGTAAGACATGTCCTGCTTGTTTGTAGGGAATGTCTTTCGCTGCGGGTGGCCGAGGGGGGCGGCATGCCACGGATGAAACGACTAGGCTATTGTGCGGGCTCTAAAAATTCGAACAGCGAAATTGGACTTGCCCATGAATAAAGTGCTGATCGTGGATGATCACCCCGTCATTCGTCTTGCGGTACGTATGCTGATGGAACGTCATGGCTACGAAGTCATTGCAGAAACAGATAACGGTGTGGATGCGTTACAACTTGCCCGCGAACTTATGCCGGATATTGTCATTCTGGATATTGGGATACCGAAGCTGGACGGGCTGGAAGTCATTGCGCGTCTGACAACAACAGCGATGCCTCTTAAAGTGCTGATCCTGACCTCTCAGGCCCCCGGACATTTTTCCATGCGTTGCATGCAGTCGGGGGCCGCTGGGTATGTCTGCAAACAACAGGATCTCACTGAATTGCTCAGTGCGATAAAGGCCGTGCTTTCGGGCTACAGCTACTTTCCGAATCAAGCGCTGCATACCGTTCGTTCCAGTCTCGGGAATGCCAGTGAAGCCGATATGGTGGATCGTCTGTCCGGGCGCGAAATGATGGTGTTGCAACAGTTGGCTCGAGGAAAGACAAACAAGGAGATTGCCGATGGCATGTTCCTCAGCAATAAAACGGTCAGTACTTACAAGACACGCCTGTTGTTGAAGCTCAATGCTCGCTCATTGGTTGATCTGATCGAACTCGCTCAACGTAATGGACTGGTATGAACGCACTGGCGATTGACGAGGCGTGATGAAAGGGCGTTCATCGGGGGCGGGCAGCACTCAGTAAAAAGCCTCCGTTTCGGGAGGCTTTCAGGTGTCAAAGGTCAAAATCGTAATCGGCCAACTGCTTTTGCAGTCGACGCTCCTCCAGCAGATTGTCAATGGTGCGGCGTTTGCTCAGGTTGGTCTTCGCCACTTCAACCACCGGTTCAGCATCATCGGTCTCAACAGGTGTGAAGTCGTCTTCTACGTCCAATTGCTCTTTGCCAGTGCTCATAAGGTTAACTCCAGGCTAAGACTGCCTTTGGCGCTCCTTATATCGACAAACTCCCGGCGGGTAAAAAAGATTTTTTCAATCGATGGATCAATAAAACTAATACTGCCTCAATCGTCCGAGGTCTTTTGCTTGTATTCGCACAGGTCTTCGATCCGGCAGCTCCCGCAACGAGGCTTGCGGGCCAGGCAAACGTAGCGTCCATGAAGGATCAGCCAATGGTGTGAATCGAGCAGGTATTGCTTGGGGACAAACTTCATCAGCTTCATCTCCACCTCGACCACGTTTTTGCCCGGTGCAATGCCCGTGCGGTTGCTGACTCGGAAAATGTGGGTGTCCACGGCCATCGTCAGTTGCCGGAAAGCGGTATTGAGCACCACGTTGGCGGTCTTGCGGCCTACGCCGGGCAGCGCCTCCAGTTCCTCTCGGGTTTGCGGAACCTCGCCACCATGGCGCTCAACCAGCAAACGACAGGTTTCGATCACGTTTTTCGCTTTGCTGTTGAACAGGCCGATGGTCTTGATGTATTCCGACAGCCCTTCGACGCCCAAGGCATAGATCGCCGCCGGCGTGTTGGCCACCGGATAGAGTCTGGCGGTGGCTTTGTTCACACCGACATCGGTCGACTGGGCGGACAGAATGACCGCAATCAGCAATTCGAACGGCGAGGAATAGGCCAGTTCGGTCTTCGGTTCCGGGTTGTCTTCGTGAAACCTGCGGAAAATTTCCAGACGTTTTGCGGCATTCATGGACAGTGCGTTTCCTCGAAGTCGGTCAGTGTGAGGGAGTCGGTCGGTGCCAGGCCTGCCAGGCGGCGATCAGCAGTCCCAAGAGAATGAATCCGCCAGGGACCAGCGTGGCCAGGTGCAGACCGCCGTTGCCGATCACCTCGCGCAGCAGGCCTAGCCCCACCAATAGCGCGCCAAACAGGCCACACAAACGCAGGCGATCAAGCCGCGGTTCCTGGAAAAAACCATTGTGCTCCAGCACCACACATTGCAAGGCGATCAATCCTGCATAGATCCCCGTGTGCTGATGCCATTGAAGTGACCCGACCTGCGCGGCCAGTTCCGCGCAACTGGTCAACGTGGCGGCCAACAGGATGCTGGCAAGCAAGCGGGTGGACGGGATCAGCCGTGCTCGCAAGGTGGCCATGCTGAGGTCATATGCATTGATCACTACGAAGAACATCAGCCACAGGCCGAGAGCGGTCGGCCAGGCCTGCGTAGCGCCGATCAGAGGCGCAAGCATCAGAGAGTTGCGCAGTGTCGATGTCTTATTCATGCGCACTGCTCCCGATTAGCTGTTGCGGGTGTTCGTCGAAGAAACGCAACGCGTCATGAACGGCGCTGATCACCGCCCGTGAAGTAATGGTCGCGCCCGCTATCTGATCGAATTGACCCTGGTCTTTTCTCAAGGCCCAGCCGGTGTCGCCGGGGTCGTTTCGCGACTTGCCAGTAAACACCTGAAGCCAGGTATTGGGCCAGTCGGCGATCTTGCCGCCCAGGGCTGGGGTTTCCGATTGCTTGAGGGTCTTGACCCCCAGCAACTTGCCGTTGGCGCCGATGGCGATCAGCAGCTCGATGGAGCCCTCGTAGCCCAAGGTCTGGCTGCGCAGCAACACCGCGCTCGGTTGGCTGGCCTTGGTCGCCAAATAGCCGCCCAGCAGCGTGCTGTTGGGCAGCCGGATGTTTTCGAGGGCGAGTGGCTGGTCCAACGGCTGATTGTCGTAGCTGTCTGGCGGTAGCAGGTCCAGCAGGTTGCGGCTGTCGATCAAGCGCTGTTGCGCACTGATACGCGGTTCGCTGGCGTGCTGCACGACGTACGTCACGCCAATTCCCAACCCGGCCAGCAACACCAGCATCAGAACGCTCGTCGCTCGGTTCATGGGGCCATCTGCTCCTGCCTGGACGCGACTAACCGCTCCAGCGCCGGGACGCCAAGGTTCATCAGCAACACGGCAAACGCTACACCGTCGGGGTATCCGCCCCAGGTACGAATCAGGTAAGTAAGTATTCCCACGCCGGCACCGAACAACAATCGGGCACCGGGGCTCTTCGCGCCGGACACCGGCTCGGTGGCAATAAAAAACGCGCCCAGCATGGTCGCGCCGGTGAGCAGGTGAAACAGCGGCGAGCCATGGGAGTCGGAGCCCGAACCGTTCCAGCACAGCAGGCTGATGATGAACAGACTGGCAAGCATGCCGACCGGTGCATGCCAGGTGAACACCCGCCGTTGCAGAAGAAACGCGCCGCCAGCGAGAAAGGCCAGGTTGACCCATTCCACACCGCGTCCGCCGAAATGGCCGAACGCCGGATTGCTCGCGAAGAGTTCATCCATGGTCAGGCTTTTGTTGATTCGCAGGCTGTCCAGCGCCGTGGCCTGGGCCCAGGCATCTGGCGCCTGGCCGAAGCCGAAGACCTGTTGCAAGCCACCGAGCAGACTCATGCCGTGGGCCGACGGCCAGAGGGTCATCTGTTGGGGAAACGTAACCAGCACCAGGGCAAAACCAAGCATCGCCGGGTTGAACGGATTTTTGCCAACCCCGCCATAAAGGTGTTTACCGAGCAGGGCGAATGCCGCCGCACTGACCGTCAGCCACCACGGGCAATAAGGCGGCAAGGCCAAGGCCAGCAACGTCGCGCTGACGAGCGCGCTGCCGTCGCTCAGCGTTGGCTTGATCGATTGCTTGCGCAGGTGCAGCACCGCAGCTTCAACCGCCAATGCGGTAACAGCCGTCAAAATCAGGTTGATCAACACGCCCCAGCCATACAACCAGAACAACGCCAGCATGCCCGGCACCGTGGCCAGCAACACCAGCTTCATGGCCTGCTGAAGGCGTTCGTCCACCGATTCAAGGGGCGACATAGGCATCCACCTGACGCTCGGCGTCCATCACAGCGCGTTCCAGCGCTGCAATCTGTTCAGCTGCGGCTTCGCCGGTTCGCGCCTTGTTGAGTTCGGCGCGGCGCATGGCCAGCTGGATCTTCGCCCGTTTCAGCTCGGCATCCTTCGCTGGCGCGGCGGGTGCCGGTGCGGGGATGGGCGGCGCGCTGCTTTCCAGCTTGGCCAAGGCTTGCTCTGCCATCTCGAATTGCTGTTGCAGCACGATCAATTGCGACTGCTGCTCGAAGGTCGGCGGATGCCCGAACGCCTTGAGCGACTTGTTCAGTTGCGCACGACTCATCGCCAGGTCGATCTTGGCTTTTTTCAACGCCGCATCGGCGTTTGCCGCTTTCTGCGCACGCACCCGCTCAAGCGCAGCCTGAACCGGGTCGAGCGTCGGCACTTCGTTTTGCGGCGTGGCGCGTTGAGCGCGGGCCTGACGTTCGGCGAGTTTCTGCTCTTCCTCGCGGCGCAAACGGGCGTTGCGCTGTTCGAAGCGCCGCCGCGCATGATTGCGTTTGGCGGTGCGCGCCCGTTGTTCCTCAAGGCTGAACGCCAGGCCACCAACAATCGGCAGCACCGTGGCCAAAGGCAGTGGCCGCATTTCGATGCAATCCACCGGGCACGGCGCGACACACAGGTCGCAACCGGTGCATTCGTCGATGATCACCGTGTGCATCAATTTGGCGGCACCGACGATGGCATCCACCGGACACGCCTGGATGCATTTGGTGCAACCGATGCATTCGGCTTCGCGGATGTAAGCGATCTGCGCCGGTGCCGAGCCGCGGCTGACGTCCAGTTCCAGCACCGGCACTTGCAGCAACTCGGCCAGCGCCGAGATGGTTTCGCTGCCCCCTGGCGGGCACTTGTTGATCGGCTCGCCGCTGGCGATGCCTTCGGCGTAAGGCTTGCATCCGGGGTGGCCGCACTTGCCGCATTGGGTCTGCGGCAAGAGGGCGTCGATGCGTTGAATCAGACTCATGTTTTGATCAGCCCGCTGAATCCGAGAAAAGCCACTGCGATCAGTCCGGCGCCGATCAGTTCGATCGGCAGGCCGCGAAAGGGCAGGGGAATATCATTTTCGATTGTGCGCTGGCGCAAGTCACTGAACAGGCTGAGCACCAGCCAGAACCCCAGTCCTGCACCGAGGCACAGGGCGGTGGCGTGGAAGAATCCTTTGTCGTCCTGAGCGTTGAGCAATGCCAGCCCCAGCACACCCGCGTTGCCCAGCAGCAACGGCCAGAGGCCATCAAACGCAAGCTTTGGAAGTAACCGGGAAAGCGCTTTCAGCAGCGGGCCGATCAGCAATACGCTCAAGGGCAGGAACACGAAAAGACGCAGCGAAGCCAGTTCCAGCGGCACCAGCAGCCAGTGATAAGCCGGGTAGCCCAGTATGCCGACCATCAGCATCAGACACGTCGTCGCAATGCCCAATGCATGAACCTGATCGCGCTCGCTGCCCAGCAGCGGATCGACGCCCAGCGGCCAGTGCAACACGAGGTTGTTGATCAGGGCGGCGCTGATAAGCGTAAGCAGCATCTCGGTCATGATTGTGCCGGTAGAAAGAGGGCTTTTTAACAGAGCGTTCTAAAAAGCTTAGGCATTATCCGGGAAGGACGGAGGGTGGGGCCTGATATGAAAATCCCACAGTCGCGCCAGGCACGACTGTGGGATCGATTTAGCGCAGAAACTTACTTGATGCGCTGACCCGGCTTGGCGCCGCTGTCGGGGCTGAGCAGGTAGATTTCTTCTCCACCAGGGCCGGCTGCCATCACCATGCCTTCGGAGATGCCGAACTTCATTTTCCGTGGCTTGAGGTTGGCGATCATCATGGTCAGACGGCCATTGAGCTTGGACGGATCCGGATAAGCGCTCTTGATCCCGGAGAACACGTTGCGTTGCTCGTCACCGATGTCCAGGGTCAGGCGCAGCAGCTTGTCGGCACCTTCCACGTGTTCAGCCTTGACGATCAAGGCAACGCGCAGGTCGATCGCGGCGAAGGCGTCGAAATCGATTTCGGGCGACAGCGGATCCTTGGCCAGTTCGCCATTGCCGGCAGGCGCGGCATTGCCGGTGTCGGTTGCGCTGGCGGTCAGGTCTTCTTTCGATGCATCGCTCATGGCTTGGACTTTTACCGGGTCGATACGGGTCATCAACGGCTTGAACTCGTTCAGTTGATGGTTGCTGAGCAAGGTCGCGTGGTCATTCCAGGTCAGCGGCGCGACGTTGAGGAACGCCTCGGCGTCGGCGGCCAGCAGCGGCAGCACCGGTTTGAGGAAGATCACCAGTTGGCGGAACAGGTTCACGCCCAGGGCGCAGATGGCCTGGACTTCGTCCTGCTTGCCTTCCTGTTTGTTCAGCGACCACGGTGCCTTGTCGGCGATCCAGGCGTTGGCACGGTCGGCCAGGCCCATGATCTCGCGCATGGCACGGGCGAAGTCGCGCGCCTCGTAGGCCTCGGCAATGCTTGGCGCTGCGGCCAGGAACGCTTCGGTCAGTTCCGGTGCGGCGTTGCCGGCCACCAGCACACCGCCGTTACCCTTGTGGATAAACCCGGCGCAACGGCTGGCGATGTTGACGACTTTGCCGACCAGATCGGAGTTGACCTTCTGCACGAAGTCTTCGAGGTTCAGGTCCAGGTCATCGACGCCACGGCTCAGCTTCGCAGCGTAGTAGTAGCGCAGGTATTCCGGCGACAGGTGGTCCAGGTAAGTCCGGGCTTTGATAAAAGTGCCGCGGGACTTGGACATTTTCTGACCATTGACGGTCAGGTAGCCGTGCACGTTGATGCCGGTCGGCTTGCGGAAACCGGCGCCTTCGAGCATCGCTGGCCAAAACAGGGCGTGGAAGTTGACGATGTCCTTGCCGATGAAATGGTACAGCTCGGCGGTGGAGTCCTTACCCCAGAACGCGTCGAAATCCAGTTCCGGACGGCGGGCGCAGAGGTTCTTGAAGCTGGCCATATAGCCGATCGGCGCGTCCAGCCAGACGTAGAAGTATTTGCCTGGCTCGTCGGGGATCTCGAAGCCGAAGTACGGCGCATCGCGGGAGATGTCCCACTGTTGCAGGCCGGCATCCAGCCATTCGGCGATCTTGTTCGCCACGGCTTCTTGCAGGGTGCCGCTGCGGGTCCAGGCTTGCAGCATTTCCTGGAAATCCGGCAGCTTGAAGAAGAAGTGCTGGGAATCCTTGAGCACCGGAGTGGCACCAGAGATCGCCGACTTCGGATCCTTCAGGTCGGTGGGTGCGTAGGTTGCACCGCATTTTTCGCAGTTGTCGCCGTACTGGTCTTCAGTGCCGCATTTCGGGCAGGTGCCCTTGATGAAGCGGTCGGCCAGGAACATTTTCTTTTCCGGGTCGAAGTACTGAGTGATCGAGCGCTGGGCGATGTGCCCGGCGTCGCGCAGCTTGAGGTAGATCTGGCTCGACAGCTCACGGTTTTCTTCGGCGTGAGTGGAGTGGAAGTTGTCGAAGTCCACCAGGAACTCGGCAAAGTCGGCGCTGTGTTCAGCCTGGACGTTGGCGATCAGTTGTTCCGGGGTGATGCCTTCCTTTTCCGCGCGCAGCATGATGGCCGAACCATGGGCGTCGTCGGCGCAGACATAAATGCATTGGTTGCCGCGGTGCTTCTGGAAGCGCACCCACATATCGGTCTGGATGTATTCCAGCATGTGGCCAAGATGGATCGAACCATTGGCATAGGGCAGGGCGCTGGTGACGAGGATCTTGCGTGGCTCGGACATGGGGCTCGGCTACTTGATGAAACGGAGGTCGGCCACTATAAAGCGCCGGCGCATATTTTTCACCCCGTCAGCCTGTTTCCGGTTGCATCGAATGCCCAAACCTGTGCACAGGCAGTCTGAGCGTGAAAATGCTTCTGTGGCGAGGGAGCTTGCTCCCGCTGGGTGGCGAAGCCGCCCCAAACCCTCCAACCCGTTTTCGGCGCAAGGAGTGCGTCTGCCTGATTGCGACTGCTTCGCAGCCGAGCGGGAGCAAGCTCCCTCGCCACAAATGTATGTCCGGCGTAGGATAACCCCCCTGATTTTCCAGTCTTGCTATCGGAGTTGCCCATGAGCGCCGTCAATCGCGCAGCGGTGGAAGCCGTCCTTCGCCAATACACCGACCCTTATCTGAACCAGGACCCAGTCAGCGCCGGGTGTGTGCGCAGCATCGACATCCAGGGCGATCGCGTCAGCGTGCAACTGGAACTGGGCTACGCCGCCGGTCTGTTCAAGAGTGGCTGGTCGCAAATGTTGCAAATGGCGATCGAAGGCCTCGACGGCGTGACGAGCGCTCGCGTTGACATCACCAGCGTGATCGCCGCGCACAAGGCCCAGGCGCAAATCCCGGGCCTGGCCAACGTCAAGAACGTGGTCGCCGTGGCGTCCGGCAAGGGCGGCGTGGGCAAGTCCACCACCGCCGCCAACCTCGCGCTGGCCCTGGCCCGTGAAGGGGCCAAGGTCGGGATTCTCGACGCGGACATCTACGGTCCGAGCCAGGGCATCATGTTCGGCATCCCCGAAGGCACCCGACCGAAGGTCAAGGATCAGAAATGGTTCGTGCCGATTGAATCCCATGGCGTTGAAGTGATGTCGATGGCGTTCCTGACCGACGACAACACGCCGATGGTCTGGCGTGGACCGATGGTTTCCGGCGCATTGTTGCAACTGGTCACGCAAACCGCCTGGGGCGATCTGGATTACCTGGTCATCGACATGCCACCAGGCACCGGTGATATCCAGCTGACTCTGGCGCAGAAAGTCCCGGTGGCTGGCGCGGTGATCGTTACCACGCCGCAAGATCTGGCATTGCTGGACGCACGCAAGGGCGTGGAGATGTTCCGCAAGGTCAACATCCCGGTGCTCGGTGTGGTGGAAAACATGGCCGTGCACATCTGCTCCAACTGCGGGCATGCCGAGCATCTGTTTGGTGAGGGCGGAGGGGTGAAGCTGGCCAACCAGTATGGCGTCGAACTGCTGGCGTCGTTGCCGCTGGCAATGGCTATCCGTGAACAGGCCGATGGCGGCAAGCCTACGGTGATCGCCGAACCTGACAGCCCGATTGCCCTGGTGTACCAGGAACTCGCCCGCCACGTCGGCGCGCGAATTGTGTTGCAGGAAGCGGTGTCGCCGGCGATGCCGAACATCACCATCAGCGACGATTGATGGCCTCAAACACAACTAACTGTGGGAGCTAGCCTGCTAGCGATAGCGGATTCACATTCAACAAATAAGTTGACTGAACCCGCTCAATCGCTAGCAGGCTAGCGCCCACATTGATCTATGAGGCCTTAGATCCGCAGCCCGCCATCCATTTCCAGAATCCGGCCGGTGTAGTAGTCGTTCTCGAAAATGTACGCCGCCGAATGGGCGATCTCTTCCGGTTTGCCCATGCGCTTGAGCGGGATCCCGGCCGTCATCTTCTCCAGCGCTTCAGGCTTCATGCCCAACGTCATCTCGGTTTCGATAAAGCCCGGTGCAATGCCAGCCACGCGAATGCCATAACGCGCCAGCTCCTTGGCCCAGGTCACGGTTGCCGCGGCCACGCCAGCCTTGGCGGCGGAGTAGTTGGTCTGGCCGACGTTGCCGGCGCGGGAGATCGAGGAGATATTGATGATCGCGCCGCTGTTGTTCAGCTCGACCATTTTTGCCGCGACTTCACGGGTGCACAGGAACACGCCGGTCAGGTTGACGTCGATGACCGCCTGCCATTGGGCCAGGCTCATCTTGGTCATTTCGCCATCCTTGACCTTCAGCAGCAGGCCGTCGCGCAGGATGCCGGCGTTGTTGATCAATCCATGAATCGCGCCGAAATCTTCGGCCACCTGGGCGACCATATGCGTCACTTGCTCTTCGTTGGCAACGTTGCACAGGTAAGCCCGAGCTTCTACGCCCTTGGCTTTGCACGCCGCGACGGTGTCGTCGAGCTTTTCCTGGTTCAGGTCCACCAGCGCCAGCTTCGCGCCTTTACCCGCGAAATACTCGGCCATGGAACGGCCTAAACCCTGGCAACCGCCAGTGATAATGATTACTTTGTCAGTGAGTTGCATTCGCATGCCCCAATAGCAGGTTCAGAGTGGTTTCCTTCCTAGAGGGCCTCTCGATCTGCACCTGATGTGGCCTGGTTGCACATGAGAACTGCCCCGATGGCGTACTGGAACTTATCCCCAGGCGCCTGTCCGTTTTTTCGACGGATTCTATATAAGGAGTCATAAATTGAGCGTTGAAGCGGCCAAGAATGCCCGAGAATTGCTTCTCAAGGAATACCGCGGGGTGCTGTCGACGCACTCCAAGTCGATGCCCGGTTTCCCGTTTGGCTCCGTGGTTCCGTATTGCCTGGACGAGCAGGGCCGGCCGCTGATCCTTATCAGCCGCATCGCCCAGCACACCCATAACCTGCAGAAAGATCCGAAATGCTCGCTTTTTGTGGGCGAACGTGAGGCCGACGATGTGCAAGCCGTTGGTCGCCTGACTTATCTCGCCGAAGCAGAAAAGCTCGAAGACGAGGCCTCGATCGAAGCGGCGGCCGAGCGTTACTACCGCTATTTCCCGGAGTCGCAGAGCTACCACAAGGCCCACGATTTCGATTTCTGGGTGCTCAAGCCTGTGCGTCACCGTTACATCGGCGGTTTCGGTGCGATTCACTGGGTCGACCAACTGACCCTGGCCAATCCGTTCGCCGGCAAAGCCGAACTGAGCATGGTCGAGCACATGAACGCCGATCACGCCAAAGCCATCGCCCACTACGTCGATTTGGCGGGGCTGCCGAAAACCGAGCCGGCGCAACTGGCGGGTATCGACAGCGAAGGCATGCACCTACGCATTGGCCAGGCCCTGTACTGGCTGCCGTTCCAGGCAACTTGTAATACGCCGACACAAGTGCGCGAAGCCTTGGTTTTCCTGGCTCACGCCGAGCATTGGCCGAAAAATGAAGTGGCTGACGCTTGAATTCACGAAACGGCGACGTCATCTAGGGAAGACTGGCAAGGCATTCTTGCGTTGAGGAACCATTTGATGCGCCCTTTTTTATTGCTCTTTGTACTGTTTCCGGTGTTGGAGCTGTTCGTGTTCGTCAAGGTCAGCGGGGCCATCGGGTTTTTCCCGGCCCTGCTGCTGATCATTCTCGGCTCGATGCTCGGCGTGTTCGTGCTGCGCATCGCCGGTCTGGCCACTGCGTTGCGTGCGCGTGAAAGCCTGAACCGCGGCGAGTTGCCGGCCCAGACCATGCTTGAAGGCTTGATGCTGGCCCTGGCGGGCGGTCTGTTGATTCTGCCGGGCTTCGTCACGGACGTGCTGGGTCTGATCATGCTGCTGCCGATCTCCCGTCGACTGCTGGCCAATAAAATGCGCCAGCGCGCTGAAGAGGCAGCGATCCGCCAGCGGGCGTTTGCCGATGATCTTCAACCACGTGGCGGTCCTGCTCCGCAGCAGCCGCTGGGCCGCGAGCCGAACGTAATCGAAGGCGAGTTCGAACACCGCGATTCCAAGTAAAGCGTTTCAGCTGCACGGCACCTTCGGGTGCCGTGTTCGTTTTCGGGGCATTGATGCAAAAAAATTTCGATCCCCGCCCTTGTAATAAGCTTATGCGCCCTTATGTAACGGTCACCGCAAGGTTTCTGGCGATCACGCCAGACAGACTTCCGCGGTTCGCTTGACGAACCGCACCCGGCACCGCCGGATTTGTTAAACCCGCCGGGAATACACCGGCCGATGAAAACCACAATTAGGAGAGATCGACAATGAAGCTTCGTCCTCTGCATGACCGCGTCGTCGTCCGTCGCAGCGAAGAAGAAAAGAAAACCGCTGGCGGTATCGTCCTGCCAGGTTCGGCTGCTGAAAAGCCAAACCAGGGCGAAGTCCTCGCTGTAGGCCCGGGCAAAGTCCTGGACAACGGTGAAGTGCGTGCGCTGTCCGTGAAAGTGGGTGACAAGGTTGTGTTCGGCCCTTACTCCGGCAGCAACACTGTGAAAGTTGACGGCGAAGACCTGCTGGTCATCGGCGAGAGCGAAATCCTCGCTGTTGTCGAAGGCTGATTCCCCGCTCATTTTCCCGTTACTACAAAGTATTTAAGGAATATCGATCATGGCTGCTAAAGAAGTTAAATTCGGCGATTCCGCCCGCAAGAAAATGCTCGCCGGTGTCAACGTCCTGGCTGACGCAGTAAAAGCGACCCTGGGCCCTAAAGGCCGTAACGTGATCATCGAGAAGAGCTTCGGCGCTCCGACCATCACCAAGGACGGCGTGTCCGTTGCCAAAGAAATCGAGCTGAAAGATCGCTTCGAAAACATGGGCGCGCAGCTGGTCAAAGACGTTGCCTCCCGTGCCAACGATGACGCAGGCGACGGCACCACCACCGCTACCGTTCTGGCTCAGTCGATCGTCAACGAAGGCCTGAAAGCCGTCGCTGCCGGCATGAACCCGATGGACCTGAAACGCGGCATCGACAAAGCGACCATCGCTATCGTCAAAGAGCTGAAAGCCCTGTCCAAGCCTTGCGCTGACACCAAGGCCATCGCTCAGGTCGGCACCATTTCGGCCAACTCCGACAGCTCCATCGGCGACATCATTGCCGAAGCCATGGAAAAAGTCGGTAAAGAAGGCGTGATCACCGTTGAAGAAGGCTCGGGCCTGGAAAACGAACTGTCGGTTGTTGAAGGCATGCAGTTCGACCGTGGCTACCTGTCCCCGTACTTCGTCAACAAGCCAGAGACCATGACTGCCGAGCTGGACGGTCCGCTGATCCTGCTGGTCGACAAAAAGATCTCGAACATCCGCGAAATGCTGCCAGTCCTGGAAGCCGTTGCCAAAGCCGGCCGTCCACTGCTGATCGTGGCCGAAGACGTTGAAGGCGAAGCCCTGGCGACTCTGGTTGTGAACAACATGCGTGGCATCGTTAAAGTCGCAGCCGTCAAGGCTCCAGGCTTCGGCGACCGTCGCAAGGCCATGCTGCAGGACATCGCTGTTCTGACTGGCGGTACCGTCATCTCCGAAGAGATCGGCCTGAGCCTGGAAAGCACTACCCTGGAACACCTGGGTAATGCCAAGCGCGTGATCCTGTCCAAAGAAAACACCACCGTGATCGACGGCGCCGGCGTTGAAGCTGACATCCAGGCTCGCGTTCTGCAGATCCGTCAGCAAGTGGCTGACACTTCGTCCGACTACGACCGTGAAAAACTGCAAGAGCGTCTGGCCAAGCTGTCCGGCGGCGTTGCAGTGATCAAGGTTGGCGCTGGTTCCGAAGTTGAAATGAAAGAGAAGAAAGCCCGCGTTGAAGACGCCCTGCACGCTACCCGTGCAGCCGTTGAAGAAGGCGTGGTACCTGGCGGCGGCGTGGCACTGGTTCGCGCTCTGCAGGCAATCTCCGAGCTCAAAGGCGACAACGATGACCAGAACGTTGGCATCCAGTTGCTGCGTCGCGCTGTAGAAGCGCCACTGCGCCAGATCGTTGCCAACTCCGGCGACGAGCCAAGCGTTGTGGTCGACAAGGTCAAGCAAGGTTCGGGTAACTACGGTTACAACGCTGCGACCGGCGAATACGGCGACATGATCGAAATGGGTATCCTGGACCCGGCTAAAGTGACTCGTTCGGCTCTGCAAGCGGCTTCGTCGATTGCCAGCCTGATGATCACTACCGAAGCCATGATCGCTGAGATCAAGGAAGACGGCCCAGCGGGTGGCGGCATGCCAGACATGGGCGGTATGGGCGGCATGGGCGGCATGATGTAAGCCAGCCTTACCCCGTACATGAAAACCCCGCCGGTGATGAACCGGCGGGGTTTTTTATTGCCCGGCATAAAGTTGTGTGGTTTTTAAGGGCCTCTTCGCGGGCAAGCCTCGCTCCTACAGGTCCAGCGAAATCCCTGTAGGAGCGAGGCTTGCC
>NZ_JASCOM010000100.1:0-21278 GCF_029959925.1 Pseudomonas sp. PS02303 | reverse complement strand
GGCAAGCCTCGCTCCTGCAAGTTTTGCGTCGTTCGCCCCATCGCAAACGACTTGGATCTTGCAGGCGCGAGGCTTGCCCGCGAAGCGTTTCAGGCAGACGCCGCCTCTTTGTAGGCCTTCAGCGCTTTTAGTCGCTCACGCTTGATCGCCTCACCCAGCTCCGGCCCCTTGAATCCCTTCTCCAGCAACGGCTGTACCGCCACGTTCCGCGCCGCAGTCGCCGCTCCGCGTAAATAATCCGCCTGTGGGTAACTTCTCTGCTCCAGCCCTTTGCGGCCGCGGGCGTCCATCTCGCACGCCGCAATGAACTCTTCAAACCGCTGCGGCCGACGGTAAACGTCAAAACTCTGCAGCAGGTCCAGTAACGTCGAGGGTTTCAGCTCCAGGGCGCGGTGGCCGTGGGTGTGGTACTGACCCACCAGCAATGCCAATTCCTGACAATCTTTCGGTGCCTTGAACCGTTCATTCACCGCTTTGATCAGCTTCAGGCCCGTGTGCTCATGGGCAATGTGGCGTGGCCATTCTTCCTCGGGCGTGAGCCCTTTGCCCAGATCATGCAGCAGGCATGCCCAGCGCACGGTCAGCGGCTGTTTGTGCTGCGCCGCTTGCTCAAGGACGCTCAGGGTGTGCACCCCCGTGTCGATCTCAGGGTGATGGGCTGCCGGTTGCGGCACGCCGAACAGAGCATCAACTTCCGGCATTAACACTTTGAGCGCGCCACATTCACGCAGCACCTCAATGAACACCCGTGGCTGATCTTCCATCAGTGCACGGGAAATCTCTTTCCAGCTGCGTTCCGCCGTCAACGCCTTCAATTCACCTGATTCGCTGAGTTGGCGCATCAGCTCCAAAGTTTCAGGCGCAACGGTGAAACCCAGTCCTGCGTATCGGGCTGCGAAGCGGGCAACGCGCAGGACACGGAGCGGATCTTCGGCGAACGCGGGGGAAACGTGACGAAGCACTCGGGCTTCGAGATCGCGCTGGCCGTGGTAAGGATCGGTCAGATTCTGCTGATCATCTTCGGCCATGGCGTTGATTGTAAGGTCGCGACGGATCAGGTCTTCTTCGAGGGTGACTTCGGGGCTGGCATGAAAGGTGAAACCGCCGTAACCACGTCCGCTTTTGCGTTCGGTACGGGCGAGGGCGTATTCCTCACCGCTCTTGGGGTGAAGAAATACCGGAAAGTCGGCACCCACGGGGCGATAACCCTGGGCGAGCATTTCTTCAGTGGTGGCGCCGACCACGACCCAGTCGATATCGGTGACAGGTTTGCCCAGCAGGCGATCGCGTACCGCGCCGCCGACTTTATAAATCCGCATAAAAAACCTCCGTTAGCTCGACAGAATAACCTTTGCGTCGAACTTCCGGAGGCAGAAACAGGATCAAAGATGAATGACAGCCAAGTCCAGCCGGCCGTAATCCCCCTCGCTGTGCTCGCTTCTGGGCGGGACATGGTGAACTTTCATGACCTGGTCGCCTTGCAGCGTTTCCAGGTGAATGTCGAAGCCCCACAGCCGGTGCAGGTGCTTGAGCACTTCCTCGGTGGACTCGCCCAACGGTTTGCGGTCGTGCTGCTGGTGACGCAAGGTCAGGGAGCGGTCGCCACGCCGGTCGATGCTGTAGATCTGAATATTGGGCTCTCGATTACCAAGGTTGTACTGCGCGGCCAGTGTTTCGCGAATGGTGCGGTAGCCACCTTCATCGTGAATGGCCGGGACCAGCAGGTCGTCCTTTTGGTCGTCATCGAGAATGCTGAACAATTTCAGGTCGCGGATCACCTGCGGTGACAGGTACTGCAGGATGAAGCTTTCGTCCTTGAAGCTGCTCATGGCGAACTTGATGCTCGACAGCCAGTCGGTACCGGCTATCTCAGGGAACCAGCGGTAATCCTCCTCGGTAGGGTGTTCACACATGCGGCGGATGTCCCGGTACATGGCAAAACCCAAGGTGTAGGGGTTGATGCCGTTGTAGTAGGGGCTGTCGAAGCCGGGTTGGTAGACCACGCTGGTGTGGGACGTCAGAAACTCCATCATGAAGCCGTCGGTAACGAGGCCTTCGTCATACAGGTCGTTCATCAGCGTGTAGTGCCAGAACGTGGCCCAGCCTTCGTTCATGACCTGGGTCTGGCGTTGCGGGTAGAAATATTGGGCGATCTTGCGCACGATGCGCACGATTTCCCGCTGCCAGGGCTCCAGCAGCGGCGCGTGTTTTTCGATGAAGTACAGGATGTTTTCCTGAGGTTCGGCGGGGAAGCGCGCGTTGTCCTTGTCGCTGTACTTGTCGGCCCCTTTTGGAATGGTCCGCCACAAATCGTTGATCTGTTTCTGCAAGTGCTCTTCCCGATCCTTCTGCCGGCGGCGCTCTTCTTCAGCCGAAATCGGATATGGGCGTTTGTAGCGGTCGACCCCGTAGTTCATCAGCGCATGGCAGGAATCCAGCAGGTCCTCCACTGCATCGATGCCGTGGCGTTCTTCGCATTGCATGATGTACTGCTTGGCGAAAACCAGGTAATCGATGATCGAACTGGCGTCGGTCCAGGTGCGGAACAGGTAATTGCCCTTGAAGAAGCTGTTGTGGCCATAGCAGGCATGAGCGACCACCAGGGCCTGCATACAGATGGTGTTTTCTTCCATCAGATAGGCGATGCATGGGTCTGAATTAATCACAATCTCGTAGGCCAGCCCCATCTGCCCACGGCTGTAGGACTTCTCGGTGCTGAGGAAGTGTTTGCCATAGGACCAATGGTGATAACCCAGTGGCATGCCGACGGAGGCGTAGGCGTCCATCATCTGCTCGGCGGTGATCACTTCGATCTGGTTAGGGTACGTATCCAGGGCATAACGAGCCGCCAGGCGACTGATTTCTTTGTCATAGGCCTGGATCAGCTCGAATGTCCATTCTGAGCCGGTGGAAATGGGTTGGCGCTTCTGCTCTTTGGCGGTCATGTCACTAACCTGCGCTGGAAGAGTTCACGGAAGACCGGGTAGATATCCCCGGCCGAGACCAGTTGCTGCTGGGCAAAAGTGTCAGAGAAAGCTTCAGCGATGCGTTCGTATTCGAACCACAAAGCCTGGTGTTCGCGCGGGGTAATCTCAACGTAAGTGTAGTACTGCACGAACGGCATGATCTGGTTGATCAGAATGTCGCGGCAGATCGGCGAATCATCGTTCCAGTTGTCACCGTCGGAGGCTTGGGCCGCGTAGATGTTCCACTCATTGCTCGGATAACGCTCGGCCATGATTTCCTGCATCAGTTTCAAGGCGCTGGAGACGATGGTGCCGCCGGTTTCCCGGGAGTAGAAGAACTCTTCCTCATCCACTTCGCGGGCGCTGGTGTGGTGGCGGATGAAGACGACGTCGATTTTGTCGTAGTTACGCTTGAGAAACAGGTACAGCAGGATGAAAAAGCGCTTGGCGATGTCCT
The DNA here is from genome assembly GCF_029959925.1 of Pseudomonas sp. PS02303. Lineage (NCBI taxonomy): Bacteria > Pseudomonadati > Pseudomonadota > Gammaproteobacteria > Pseudomonadales > Pseudomonadaceae > Pseudomonas > Pseudomonas sp. PS02303. Next base: position 17,855 of record NZ_JASCOM010000100.1, on the reverse strand, counting down.
TGGTCGCCTGGGTCATTGAGCCGGACACGTCCATCAGGCAGAACATCACCGCCTTGGAGCTGGGGTTCGGCTGCTTGATGAGCAAGTTGTACTTGAGGTCGAAGGTATCGAGAAAGGGAACGCGATGGATGCGCGCACTGAGTTTTTCGATTTCTGCTTCGATCTCCTGAATATCGCCGAAGTTATCCGGTTCATCCCGCTTGAGTCGCAGCAGTTCTTCTTTGGCTTCCCGTAACTTTGCCCGGCTGCTGCCAGACAGGGCGATTCGCCGGGCATGGGCTGAGCGCAGGGTACGGATGATGTTGATTCGCGACGGGTTACCTTCGTTGCTGATACCCGCGCGCACGGTCTTGAAGGTGTCGGTGCCGGTCAGGTTGCGCTTGACCAGGTTCGGCAGTTCGAGGTCCTCGAACATGAATTCGAGGAATTCCTCCTGGGTGATCTGGAAGACAAACTCGTCCATCCCTTCGCCCGAGTTGCCCGCCTTGCCTGGGCCTCTGCCGCCACCACCGCCTGGCGGACGGGCAATGTGTTCGCCGCTGGTGAATTCCTTGTTGCCGGGGTGCACGACGGTCTGCTTGCCACCACGTCCATGGTGAAGCACCGGCTCGTCGATGTCGCGGCCGGGGATACTGATCTGTTCGCCGTGTTCCATATCGGTAATGGAACGCCGACTGACCGCCTCTTCGACGGCCTTTTTGATGTGATCACGATAACGCCGCAGAAACCGCTGACGGTTCACCGTGCTCTTGTTCTTGCCATTGAGACGTCGGTCGATCACATAGCTCATAGGCCCCTCCGGGCGGCTTCAAGTTGTGAGCTACAAGCTGCAAGTAGAAGCTGCCCGGATATCAGGGCTTACGCGCTTTTTCTTGCCGCTTGTAGCTTATGGCTTGCCGCTGCGTCATTGCGATTTCCGGACCCGCAGGTACCACTCGGACAGCAGTCGTACCTGTTTGTCGGTGTAGCCCCGCTCGACCATCCGTGTGACGAAGTCGTTGTGCTTCTGCTGGTCCTCTTTGCTGGCCTTGGCATTGAAGCTGATGACAGGCAGGAGGTCCTCGGTGTTGGAGAACATTTTCTTCTCGATGACCACCCGCAGTTTTTCGTAGCTGAGCCAGGTCGGGTTCTTGCCATTGTTGTTGGCCCGGGCGCGCAAGACGAAGTTGACGATTTCGTTGCGGAAATCCTTCGGATTGCTGATGCCGGCCGGTTTTTCTATTTTCTCAAGCTCTTCGTTCAGCGCGACGCGGTTGAGGATTTCGCCGGTTTCCGGATCTCGGTATTCCTGGTCCTGGATCCAGAAGTCTGCGTACAGCACGTAGCGATCGAAGATGTTCTGGCCATACTCGCTGTAAGACTCGAGATAGGCAGTCTGGATCTCCTTGCCGATGAATTCGATATAACGCGGTGCCAGGTATTCCTTGAGGAAGCGCAGATAGCGTTCACGGGTCTCGGCCTGGAATTGTTCCTGTTCGATCTGTTGTTCCAGCACATAGAGCAAATGCACCGGGTTGGCGGCGATTTCGTGCGGATCAAAGTTGAAGACCTTGGACAGGATCTTGAACGCAAACCGGGTCGACAGACCGTTCATGCCTTCGTCGACACCGGCGTTGTCGCGGTATTCCTGGATCGACTTGGCTTTCGGATCCGTGTCTTTGAGGTTCTCGCCGTCATACACGCGCATCTTGGAATAGATGTTGGAGTTTTCCGGCTCCTTGAGGCGTGAGAGCACGGTGAACTGGGCGAGCATTTTCAGGGTGTCGGGTGCGCAATGGGCCTTGGCCAGGGAGCTGTTGAACAGAAGCTTGTCGTAGATCTTCACCTCGTCGCTGACCCGCAGGCAGTACGGCACTTTGACGATATAGATCCGGTCGATGAAGGCTTCGTTGTTCTTGTTGTTGCGGAAGGTGTGCCATTCCGATTCGTTGGAGTGAGCCAGCAGGATCCCGGTAAACGGAATCGCCCCGAGGCCTTCGGTACTGTTGTAGTTGCCTTCCTGGGTGGCGGTCAGCAATGGGTGCAGCACCTTGATTGGCGCCTTGAACATTTCGACGAATTCCATCAGGCCCTGGTTGGCCCGGCACAGCGCGCCTGAATAGCTGTAGGCATCAGCGTCGTTCTGTGGGTATTCCTCCAGTTTGCGGATGTCGACCTTGCCCACCAGCGCCGAGATGTCTTGGTTGTTTTCATCGCCCGGTTCGGTTTTGGCCACCGCGATCTGGTTGAGGATCGACGGATAGAGTTTCACCACGCGGAACTGGCTGATGTCGCCGCCGAATTCGGCCAGGCGCTTGGTGGCCCATGGAGACATGATGGTATTGAGGTAGCGCCGCGGAATGCCGAAGTCTTCTTCGAGGATCGCACCATCTTCAGTGGCGTTGAACAGACCCAGCGGCGACTCGAATACCGGCGAGCCCTTGATGGCGTAGAAGGGCACTTTCTCGATCAGTTGTTTGAGCTTCTCGGCCAGGGACGATTTACCGCCACCGACGGGGCCGAGCAGATAGAGGATTTGTTTCTTCTCTTCCAGGCCCTGAGCGGCATGGCGGAAATACGACACGATCTGGTCTATGCATTCTTCCATCCCGTGGAAGTCTTCAAAGGCCGGATAGCGGCGGATCACCTTGTTGGAAAAGATTCGCGACAGTCTCGAGTTGGTCGAGGTGTCGAGCAGCTCCGGTTCTCCGATGGCCAGCAATAGACGCTCGGCGGCGGAGGCGTAGGCGCTGCGGTCCTGTTTGCACAGCTCAAGATACTCTTGCAGCGAAAGTTCTTCCTGGCGTGTGGACTCGAAGCGTTGTTGGAAGTGGCTAAAGATACTCATGACGTCACCTCGCTCGATACGTGGAGCCGACGCCGGATCATTCAGTCGATGCTGGCAGCAACCGGATATGCAGTCGCTGTTTACCCCCCAGAACTCTTTCGAAGCTGACGACCTCGAAAGCTACTCCCGATGACCCGCGCGCCGGTGTACCGGCTCTCCCCTGTTTTGGATGGCCTGCGCTTAAGGATAGTTGCTTATTCAGGAGGTAAAGGCGAGATACGTAATTAGTTGTGGCAGACCGTTCGTCTGCCACCGCGCGAGCCCACAGGGGACGGGGCTTGCACGTTACAAAAAAATTATTCGGAAGTGCCTTGCGCCGTTTCCGCAGGATAAGTCGTACGCCACAGCTCAAAACCGCCATCCATGCTGTACACGTCGGAAAAGCCCTGGCTGATCAGGTATGCGGCGGCGCCCTGGCTGGAATTGCCGTGATAGCAGACCACCACGGTCGGTGCGTCCAGATCGGCCGCCTGAATGAAGGCATGCAGGGAATGATTGTCCAGATGCTTCGAGCCGCTGATGTGCAGGGCGGCATAGGTCGCGGGGTCACGGACATCGACCACTACTGCACCTTGTTCGCGCAAGGCCTGTGCCTGTTCTGGGGGGATACGTTTGAATTCGCTCATGGCGGGCTCCTGTGGCTCGGCTGAAAGCGCAGTCTAGCGCTGGGCGCTGGCTGGCGTTTGTTCGCTAGTTCGTGGGGCGATTGGCGGTGCGGCAGCATGGCCATGCTCGTCGCATTTGCAGGACAGGCGTTCGCCGCTGTCGACGTTCATCATCGTCAGGGCACCGCCCCAGACGCAACCCGTGTCGAGCGCAGAGATGCCCGGTTCGTTGCACTGGCCTTCAAGCGCGGCCCAGTGCCCGAAAATGATTTTCACGCCTTTGGTCTTGCGTTCCTTGTGTTGGAACCAGGGTTTGTAGCCGGGTGGCGCAGTGTCCAGGCCTTCCTTGCTCTTGAGGTCCAGCTTGCCTTCGGCCGTGCAGAAACGCATGCGGGTGAAATAGTTGGTGATCACCCGAAGGCGCGTGACGCCTCTGAGGTCACTGTCCCATTTCGCCGGATCGTTGCCGTACATGCCGTCGAGGTAGGGCGGCAGCAGATTGTCGTCGCGCAGCGCCGTCTCGACCTCGGCGGCGTACTTCAGTGCTTTGCGCAGCGACCATTGCGGGGGAATACCGGCATGCACCAGCGCAACGTTACGTTGTTCGTCGTAATGCATGAGTTTTTGCTGGCGTAGCCATTCCAGCAGCTCGGCGCAATCGGGGGCTTCGATAATTTCGCGTAGGGTATCGGTTTTCTTCAGGCGTTCGATGTTCTTACCGGCGGCCAGCAGGTGCAGGTCATGGTTGCCGAGCACGCACACCAGCGATTCGCGGATGCTGTAGAGAAAACGCAGGGTTTCCAGCGACTGCGGGCCACGGTTGACCAGATCGCCCACCAGCCACAGACGATCCTTTGTCGGGTCGAACGCGACTTTTTTGAGCAGGCATTGCAGGGCTTCAAGGCAGCCTTGAAGGTCACCGACGGCATACGTCGCCATCAGTGCAGGGCTCCGGGCACCGCCAGGCGGAATGGCGCGATAACGGCGTCAAAGTGTTTGCCGTCGTCGGCGATCATTTCATAAGTACCCTGCATCGTACCGACCTTGGAGGTCATGACGGTGCCGCTGCTGTAGGTATGGCTCTTGCCTGGTTCGATCAACGGTTGTTGGCCGACAACGCCCGCACCGCGAACCTCTTCGACATGTCCGTCGCCATCGGTGATGACCCAGTGCCGAGACAGCAGTTTGGCCGGTAGCTCGCCATTGTTGTGCACGGTAATGGTGTAGGCAAAGGCGAAGCGGTTGTGCTCGGGTTGCGATTGTTCTGCCAGATAGCGGGTGACGACGCTGACGTCGACCTGATAACGAGGATCGGACATGCAAGAGGCCTTAAAAGCGAAGCGGGACGCGGGGCGTAGCTGATGGAGCTCAGTCTAGGCCAAGTATCGGGTAGTAAACCAGACATGGGCGCTGGTGTCCTACCCGATAACGCTCGTCGGCTGTCAGTCGACGGCGGGAGTAGCCAGGACTTGTTCGCTGAGCTTGTCGGCAAGGCGCACGAAGGCGGCAAGGTCGAGCTGCTCTGGACGAAGGCTGCCGTCGACGCCGGCTGCCGTGATTTCGTCGTTGCTCAGCAGCAACTTGAGGGTATTGCGCAGGGTTTTGCGGCGCTGGTTGAAGGCTTCGCGCACAACACGCTCCAGCAGCTTGTGATCCTTGGCCGGGTGCGGCAGCACCGCATGAGGCACCAGGCGCACGATGGCCGAATCGACTTTCGGTGGCGGATTGAACGCACCGGGGCCAACGTTGAACAGATGCTCAACCCGGCAGTGATACTGAACCATGATCGACAGACGGCCCCAGTCACCGCCACCAGGGCCCGCCGCCATACGCTGGACCACTTCCTTTTGCAGCATGAAGTGCATGTCGCGAATCAGGCTGGCGTTGTGCAGCAAGTGAAAAATCAGCGGCGTAGAGATGTTGTACGGCAGGTTGCCGACGACCCGAAGGCTGCCCGGTGCTGCGTTCAGGCTGTTGAAATCGAACTTCAACGCGTCACCCTGATGCAGGTTGAAGTTGCTCTTGCCAGCGAACTGCTGATTGAGGATCGGGATCAGGTCTTTGTCCAGTTCCACCACGTCCAGTTGCGCGCCACTGCCCAGCAGGCCTTGGGTCAACGCACCCTGGCCCGGGCCGATTTCCAGCAGGCGGTCTTCAGGCTTGGCGTGGATGGAGCGCAGGATGCGGTCGATAACGCCGGCATCGTGCAGGAAGTTCTGGCCGAAACGCTTGCGCGCCCGGTGTTGGTAATGCTCGGTCATATACGGGTCTCGGCCATCTGGTAGGCGGTTTCCAGGGCGACTTGCAGGCTGCCGGTGTCGATGTTGCCGCTGCCGGCCAGATCCAGGGCAGTGCCGTGGTCGACCGATGTGCGGATGATCGGCAAGCCCAGGGTCACGTTGACTGCCGCGCCGAAGCCTTTGTATTTCAGCACAGGCAGGCCCTGGTCGTGGTACATCGCCAGCACCGCGTCGCAGTGCTCCAGATATTTGGGGGTAAACAGAGTGTCGGCGGGCAGGGGGCCGCGAAGGTCCATGCCCTCGCCGCGCAGGCGCTCTAATGTAGGTTCGATGATGTCGATTTCTTCATGGCCCAGATGTCCGCCTTCACCGGCGTGCGGGTTTAGCCCGCAGACCAGGATGCGTGGCCGGGCGATGCCGAACTTTTGTTGCAGGTCGGAGTACAGAATGCGTGTGACCCGTTCCAGACGCTCCGGGGTGATTGCATCGGCAATCTCCCGAAGGGGCAGGTGAGTGGTGACCAGCGCCACGCGCAAGCCGCGGGTGGCAAGCATCATCACCACTTGTGCGGTATGGGTCAGGTCAGCGAGAAACTCGGTGTGCCCGGAGAAGGCAATGCCCGATTCATTGATCACGCCCTTATGCACGGGGGCAGTGATCATGCCGGCGAAATGCCCGTCGAGGCAGCCTTGGCCTGCACGGGTCAGGGTTTCCAGAACGAAAGCCGCATTGGCCTTGTCCAGTTGCCCGGCGATGACCGGTGCATTGAGCGGGGTATCCCAGACATACAGGCTGTTGGCGGGTGCCGGGGCATCCGGCCAACTGTCCGGTGTTACCGGCAGCAAATCGACGACCACACCCAGCTGCGCGGCCCGCTCAAGGAGCAGGTCGCGGCTGGTTATGGCAATCAGGGGATGTGGCTGGGCTTGCGAGGCGAGCAGCAGGCACAGGTCAGGACCTATGCCGGCCGGTTCGCCGGGTGTCAGCGCGAAACGCTTGGGTTTCACTGCGCAGCCTGGTCTGCACCAGGGAGTTTGATCTCTACATACGCTTCGTCACGGATCTGACGCAGCCAGGTTTGCAGTTCTTCGTCGTATTTGCGGTTACGCAGTACGGTCATCGCCTGCTGCTCACGGGCCTGGGTCGTGCTGTCGGTGGCGCGGCGGCCAAGGACTTCCAGAACGTGCCAGCCGTATTGAGTCTGGAACGGCTTGGACAGTTGACCTTGCGGGGTCTTGGCCATCACTTCGCGGAACTCGGGCACCAATGCGTTCGGGTCGATCCAGTTCAGGTCGCCACCGTTGAGGGCGGAACCCGGGTCTTCCGAGAAGCTTTTCGCCAGTTCGCCGAAATCTTCGCCCGCTTCGATTCGGGTGTAGAGCGATTCAGCCAGGGCTTTGGTTTTTGCTTCGTCACGAATCGGGCTCGGCTTGACCAGGATGTGACGCACGTGCACTTCGTCACGGGTCTGGGTTTCACCGCCACGCTTGTCGAGGATCTTCAGGATGATGAAGCCCCCCGGCGTGCGCATTGGCTGGGTAATGTCGCCAACGGTCATGGTGCTCAACATGCGATCGAACGGAGGTGGCAATTGAGCGGCTTTACGCCAGCCCATGTCGCCGCCTTCCAGTGCGGTTTCGCTGGCGGATTTGGCGATTGCCAACTGACCGAAGTCAGCGCCTTGCTTGAGCTGCTGGTAAACTGCATCAGCCTGTTTCGCCGCATTCTGAATCGCTTCGGAATTGGCACTTTCCGGCGTAGGAATCAGGATGTTGGCCAGGCGGAATTCTTCGGACAGCTGCATTTTGCCGAGGTCGGAAGCGAGGAAGTTCTTCACTTCCTGTTCAGACACCTGAATGCGCTCGGCCACACGACGCTGGCGCACACGGCTGATGATCATTTCGCGACGAATCTGGTCCCGTGCGTCCTCATAAGAGAGGCCGTCGCGAGTCAGGGCCGCACGGAACTGATCAATCGACATGTTATTGCGCTGGGCAATGGTGCCGACAGCCTGGTTCAGTTCTTCATCGGTAATGCGGATGCCGGAACGCTCGCCGATCTGCAGTTGCAGGTTTTCAACGATCAGGCGCTCCAGCACCTGCTGATCCAGCACGCCGGCCGGCGGAACCGCAGAACCGCGTTTGGCGATGGTTTGCTGAACTTCGTGAACACGCTGGTCCAGTTGGCTTTGCATGACCACGTCGTTGTCGACAATGGCCACCACTTTATCGATGGACTGTACCGCGGCGTTCGCCGCAGTACCCAGGAACAGCGCGCCCAGCACTAGCGGGCGCAGACAATCAGAAAGCTTGGTCTTCACGTTCACGATAACCTTGGATGCCTTTGTCGAGGAAGCTCTCTACTTTGGCGCCGGTGAGGCCGCCGAGACCTTTCAGAACGATTTGTAGGAAGACGCCGTGGTCGCCTTTTTCGTTTTCCGGGGCGTTCTGACTGAATTCGTCATACGAAACCCAGTAACGATTGATCAGGCGCAGTTTCCAGCAGCAGTTGTCGTACTCGAAACCACCGAAGGCTTCCAGGGTACGGTTGCGGTTGTAGTCATACTGCCAGCGACTGATGACGTTCCATTGCGGCACGACCGGCCAGATCACCGAGAAGTCGTGCTGTTGGATTTTGTAGTAGTCCTTCACGTAGCCCGGGGTGCCCGGAGTGCCGTAGTCACCACCGCCCACCGACCATTTGCCGGTGTTCTGGTCGTAACGGACCTGGTCATTACGATAGCGATAGCCGGCGTTGATAACCTTGTTCGGGTTGTCTTCAGGCTGGTAGTGGAACATCGCGCTGCCCGAGCGAGGGCTGCGGCTGTCCGGGTCCCAGTTGTAATCGGCGGTCGTGCGCCAATCGCGGTTCCAGCGGTATTCGTATTCCAGCGCATAAGGCGACACGTTGGAGTGCGCATCGTCGCGGGTCTTTGCATCGATACCCGGCAACTGAACTTCGCGGTCCTTGAAGTACAAGGCCTGGCCGACGCTGATGCGTTGACGCTCGAAACCGTTATCTTCGATCCAGCGGTTGGTTACGCCCAGCGACAGTTTGTTCTCGTCACCGACGCGGTCGGTACCGGAGAATCGATTGTCGCGGAACAGCGACGCATAGTTGAAGGTGTATTCGCCGGTATCAAAGACAGGAATGTCTTCCTGATCCTTCTCCGGGACATAGAGGTAGTACAGGCGCGGCTCAAGTGTCTGGCGATAGTTTTTGCCGAACCATTGGGTGTTGCGATCGAAATACAGGCCGCTGTCGATGCTCGCGATCGGCACGCCACGGCTCTGGTTAGTGCCGAAGGTACCGTTGAGTTTGTCTTGTTCCGCATTCTGCGAAGCAATGTCGGTTTTACCCTTGCCATCCAGATCCAGTTGGTACTGCGTGTACTGGTATTTCAAGGATGGTTTCAGGAAACCATAGCTGGCATTCATCGGATAGCTGACAACCGGGGCGACATTCAGGCGATCACCGTTTGCGCGAGCCAGCCCGAAAACGTTTGTGTCCAGGCGTGGGGACACATTGCCGTCTTCATCGGTAAAGGAGCCGTTTTTCAGGTCACGATCAAATCGCACGATTTCAGTGTTGTAACTGAAATCCAGTCCGCCCGGGTGATACGGCAGAGCGCCATTGAACGTGATCTGCGGCAAACGATCATACGGCGTGATATTCGAAACGGTCGCCAGCTGGTAAGCCTGGGCGTTCAAGCGTGCGGTGTAGCTGTCGCCACGATAGGTGACAGAACCCTGCTGGTTGACGAAATCAGCGCTCTTCACACCAATCTGATCAGTCTGCAGATCCTGGAAGTAATACGGATCGCTGATCTTGGTGTAATCGACCTGTGTGAGAACGCGCGAATCCAGACCACCCTTGTGCTGCCAGTTATACATGTAGCGGTTTTTCTGGTAGTCGGTCTGCTTGCTGCGATCGGTGTCTTCGTCGTTGAGGTACGCAGCGCCGAACTGACCTTCGCTGGACGGGGTCAGGTAACGGAACTCGCCTTCCATCAACAGGCCGTGCTTGCTCATGTAGCGCGGGTACAACGTGGCATCGTAGTTCGGTGCCAGGTTGAAGTAATACGGTGTGACCAGCATGAAGCCGGTATCGCTGCCGGTGCCGATAGTCGGCGGCAGGAAGCCGGACTGGCGACGGTCATCGATCGGGAAATAGATGTACGGCGTGTACAGGACAGGAATGTCCTTGACCCGCAGTGTCACGTTGGTCGCGGTACCGAAGCCGGTGGCCGGGTTCAAAGTGATGTTGTTGCCCTTGAGCTGCCAGGCGTTGCTGTTCGGTTCGCACGTGGTGTACGTACCATCCTTGAGGCGGATGATCGCGTTTTCGGCACGTTTGGCGTACAGCGCGTTACCGCGGATACGGGATTTGTGCATCACGTATTCGGCGTTATCGACCTTGGCTTCACCAGTATCGAGCTGCACGTCGGCGTGGTCGCCCACGATCAGTGCGCCGTTGTCGCGAATGCGCACGTTGCCGCTCAGTTCGCCACGGCTCTCGGCCTGGTAAAGATTCGCTTCGTCGGCTTCAACCTGCATGCTGCCCTGGCGCATGACGACGTCACCGGCCAGGGTCGCGACTTGCTCTTCCTGCTTATAGCGGGAGGCTTTGGCGCCGATAAAGGTTGGAGCGTCACTTTTATTCGTCTTGTCATTCATGCCAGGACGAATCGGTTCGATATAGGAACCAGAGCAGTAAGGACCGGTCTCGGCCAGTTGCGCTGCCGTGAGGTTCTCGCGCGGAACCCAGTCGAGGTGACTGTAGTCTGCACTACGCGACTTCAGGCCGCGGCCTTTGGACTCGGTAACCAGCACAGGCTTGGCGCCAGTGTCTTCACTGGTGCCACTTTCGGACGCAGGTTCGCCGGTGGCGGAAACTGCGCTGCCGTCATGGACGGGACGCGGAGGCAATGCCGCCGCTGGCGCTTTTGGCGCACAGTCCCAGGCACCCGAAGCAGAGACTGAGCAGTCATACTGTTCCGCGGCGACCACGAAAGAAGTGGCTAGGGGTTGCAGGGCCAGCAGACTGCCGGTAACCAACAACGGAAATTTTTTACGAAACGCGGGGGATTTCAATGCCATCTTATTAGTCCGGGCTTCCTGCGTGCCATCTGCCCGCGGTGTGGGCCGCACGCCTCTCGATGGTCTGAAAAAGATGCTGGATAATAAAGCATGACCCGCTTGACGGCTAGCGCCGTCGGAGACCCTTGCAATGCCTGACCAAGATGTACGTTTGCAACACCTGAAAGTTTGGCTCGATGAGCAGTTGGCTATCCTCTTTGCAGAACAGGGCTGGGGCGTCGTACCCCCGGCCACATTGACCGCAGCCAGTAGTGACGCGAGTTTTCGGCGCTATTTCCGGTGGGAAGGCGAAGGCAGAAGTTTCGTCGTGATGGACGCGCCACCGCCCCAGGAAAACTGCAAACCCTTCGTGGATATCGCTTTTTTGTTGGCGAAGTCCGGAATAAATGTGCCGAAAATTTATGCCGAAGACCTCGAACGCGGATTTCTTTTGCTCAATGACCTGGGCAACAAGACTTATCTGGACGTGATTGATAGCGAAAACGCCGACGCTTTGTTCAAGGATGCCCTGCAAGCATTGCTGGCTTTCCAGCAATTGCCGATGGTCGCGCCGTTGCCGAGTTACGACGTGGCTTTGCTGCGTCGTGAGCTGGAGCTGTTCCCCGAGTGGTACGTGAAGCGCGAGTTGGGCATCGAATTCGACTCGGCGCAGCAAACGCTCTGGCAGCATGTGACTGAGCTGCTGATAGACAGCGCCCTGGCCCAGCCTAAAGTGCTGGTGCATCGCGACTATATGCCTCGCAACCTGATGCTCAGCGAGCCGAACCCCGGCGTGCTGGATTTCCAGGACGCGGTCTACGGCCCGGTGACCTATGACGTCACTTGCCTGTTCAAGGACGCTTTCCTCAGTTGGCCCGAGGAGCGTGTGCACGCCTGGCTGGAAAATTACTGGCAGCAAGCGGGTGCGCTCGGCATTCCCGTGCAGCCTGATTTCGAAGACTTTCTGCGCGCCAGCGACCTGATGGGCGTGCAGCGTCACCTGAAAGTGATCGGCATTTTCGCCCGCATCTGTCATCGCGACGGCAAGCCGCGCTACCTGGCCGATGTGCCGCGCTTCTTTGCTTATATAGATGCAGTGATCGCCCGCCGTCCTGAGCTGGCCGAGCTGGATGTGTTGCTGCTGAGCCTGCGTGCTGGAGCCCCTGCATGAAGGCGATGATTCTGGCGGCCGGCAAAGGCGAGCGCATGCGCCCGCTGACCCTGACCACACCCAAACCGCTGGTTCGTGCCGGCGGCGTGCCTCTGATCGAGTACCACTTGAAAGCCCTGGCAAACGCCGGGTTTACCGAGATTGTGATCAACCACGCCTGGCTCGGTCAGCAGATCGAAAGCTACTTGGGTGACGGCTCGCAATACGGCCTGCGTATTCAGTATTCACCGGAAGGGGAGCCACTGGAAACCGGCGGCGGTATCTTCCGCGCATTGCCTCTGCTGGGCGATGAAGCATTCCTGGTGGTCAATGGTGACATCTGGACTGACTACGACTTCAGCGTGCTGCATCAACCCATCGCCGGGTTGGCGCACCTGGTGCTGGCGGATAATCCGGCCCATCACCCGACCGGCGATTTCACGCTGGTCGACGGACAAGTGCGCGACGGTCAGCCTGACGCCGACACCCTGACCTACAGCGGTATTGCCGTGCTGCATCCGCAACTGTTCGACGGTTGCTCGGCCGGCGCCTTCAAACTGGCGCCGTTGCTGCGCAAAGCGATGGCGGATGGACAGGTTACCGGCGAACGCCTGAGCGGACACTGGGTGGATGTCGGCACGCACGAACGCCTGGCTGAAGTTGAAACCCTGATAGAAGCGAGACGCTGAGATGCTGTGGCCAGGGACTCTGATTGGAGCCGGAGCGGGCTTTGCCATAGCCAGCATTCCGGGGGCCATGCTCGGTGCTTTGCTGGGACAGGCGCTGGATCGGCGCTTGCACCTGCAAAGCTGGGGGCATTTGCGTGAAAAGCTCGGCGGTCGTCCGATGCTGCGCAACGATGAACTGTTGTTCGTGTTGCTGGGACGGTTGGCCAAGAGCGATGGACGCGTGGTGGATGGTCACATCCAGCAGGCTCGTCAGGAAATGCGTGCGTTGGAAATGACCGAATCGGCGCAGCGTCGTGCCATTGCCGCGTTCAATCGCGGCAAGTCGGGCCGTGACCGGTTGCGCGGGTATCTGCGGCGCTTGAGTGCTCAGCCCCACGCCGCGGAAGGCGTATTGCGCGCCTGTTGGCGCATGGTTTGGGCCGATGGGCGTGCGGGGAACAATGAACGTGAATTGCTGGCCCTGTGGGGCAAGTGGCTGGGCTGGACGCCGCAACAAGTACTGGCGCTGGCGGCTGACTACGATCAGCACAAGCGCCCGCAGGTCAGCAGCACCCTGACTTATCAGGATGCCTTGCAGCTGTTGGGGGTGTCGGCGACCAGCGAGCCGGCGCAGATCAAGCGTGCCTATCGACGCCTGCTCAGTCGCCATCATCCGGACAAGATTGCCGGCAGCGGTGCGACGGCGTTGCAGGTGCGTGAGGCGACGGACAAGACTCGCGAACTGCACTCGGCCTACACGTTGATTCGTGAGCGGCGGGATTTTCGGTAGCTGGAAAGATTCGTGTCGCCAGGGATACCGTCTTCGTGGGCAAGCCTCGCTCCTACAGGTTTCGCGTCATACAACACAGAACCTGTAAGAGCTAGGCTTGCTCGCGATGGGGGCGACGCGGTCTTTCAGTCCGCCGCCTTCTGCGGATTCAACCACCCGCGCACCCGGCGCACCAGTTGCTCTTGCTCTGCCCTGGCATTACCGGGCAACGCCTTGAGCGACACTTGGCTGAACGCCGAAGACTTCAAGCGCTTGCTGGCCTGCATCCGTGCCAGCGCTGCGTTGCGATCCAGTGGCTTATCCATATAGAAGATGTCTGCCGTCGGCAGCTTCAGTGTCGGCGTCAGTTCGACCAGTTCGGGTTTCGCCGCGGCAGGCGTCTGTGCCGCGACCATCACAAATTTTTCCACTTGCGACGGCTGCTTCTCGCTCAAATAACGCGCGGCCCAATAAGCGCCTGTGCCATGACCCAACACCACGATGCTTCGAGCGCTTTGCTGTTCGGCATACGCAATGGCCGCATCAATTCGAGCAAAGATGCGTTCGGCGGCGGCCTTTGACTGTTCCTCGGTGGTTTCGGCGATGGCCTTGTCGGCAACTTCCGCTTCACCACCTGCCGCTTGCTCGATGGGAGCGGCCGTGGTCGAGTCCTTGCTGCCGGTTTCCGGCGCCTTGAGCGTTGGCGGCATTTCCATGACGCGTGGCGCAATGGCGTCGCTTTGCACGTCCGGCAAGGTGATACTCAGGCTGCTCCACTTCGCGTCGGGCAATTTGTTACGCAACGGGCTGATTGCTTGCGGCCAGTCAACGGTTTCACCTGCGCCTGGGATGATAATCACCGCGCCTTTGGGCTCGGCGGTGTTGGCCGGTTTCCACAGCGCAAGGAAGGTGTCGGCGCCGGCTTGCAGCTGTTGCTGTTCCTGCGCGGGGATTTTTCGCTCAAGTGCTGTCGTTTCTTCCTGACTACGCTCAAGCAGTGGCTGGCGTTCGACCGGTTTTTCTTCTGCGGGTTTTTCCGCAGCGGCAGGTGCCGGGTCGGCGGCCTCGACGGAAAAGGCGCAAGGCAGGATCAGCGACAGGCACAATGCTGGCAATGCCAGGCGGTAGACAGGGGGCATCGGATATTCCAGGCCAGAAGTTATTCCGGCAGCCTAATGGGTTGGTCAGTATTTGTCAGTGTGTGAGACTTCGATGATGCGTTTTCGCTGCCTGTGGGTTATCGGCTGTTTGTGGTTTCCCTTGATGAGTTGGGCGGCTTCCGCGCCACCGACGCACGTCGCGCCCCTGTCGCTCCAGCAACAACAGTGGCTGGCAGCGCACGGAGAATTGCGTGTCGGGCTGGTGCTGCAGGCGCCTTACGCGCAATACGATCGCCGCTTGCAGCGCCTGTCGGGGGTCAACGTCGAGTTGATGAAATGGCTGGCCAAAGTGCTCAAGGTCGAGCTGAGCTGGCGTAATTTTCCCGACCTTGCGCAACTGGAAGCCGCCGCGCGCGAGGGTGAAATCGACATCGCTCCCGGGCTCACCCAAACCCCCGCCGGCCTGCGGTTCTGGCAATTCTCCGACCCCTACATGCGGGTGCCGCAACTGGTGGTCAGTGACCAGAAAAGCACCGGCGCGGTGGAGCTGGAAAAACTCGACAGCCAAACCCGCGTCGCTGTGCGCATGCCCAGTGCGACGGCTGACTATCTGCGCGGCAACTATCCCCACCTGAACCTGCAAGGCGTACCGACCGAGCGCCAGGCATTGCAATTGTTGCTGAGTCAGCAGGCCGGTTATGCCGTGGTCGATGAAGCGCAATTGGGGCGGCTGTCCGTCGAGCCTGAATTTGCCGGGCTGGTCGTGGTGGGTGACATCGGCTTGCCGCAATTGCTGCGAGTAGCCACGCGGCGGGATCAACCGGAACTGGCCGGCATCGTCGAAAGCGCGCTGCGGGCGATCCCGGCCAAGGACCTGGAGCAGCTGCACAACCAATGGCTGCAACCCAAATACCCGCGCCTGACCGAGACTCCGGGCTTCTGGCAAAACCTCAGCCTGTTGATGGCGGTGTTGATGTTGAGCAGCATGGCCATCGTGTTCTGGCAGCGCCGCCAGCAGCACAGTCTGGAACAGCGACTATTGGAGGCGCGCGAGGACATCGCCCTGCGCGAGGCCAGCGAAGAGGCGTTGCGCCTCACGCAATTTTCCATCGATCAGAGCACCGTCGGCATCCTCTGGGTCAATTGGGACAGCCACGTGCGCTACGCCAACCGCGCGGCCGAAACCATGCTCGGGTATCCGGTCGGCGGCATCATGGATCGGCCGCTGATCGACTTTGAGCCGGGCCTGCACATGGACCGCTGGCTGAACCTGTGGAAGCGTGCCCGGGCCAGCGAAGAAGGGCCGCAAAGTTTCGAAACCAACTGTGTGCGAGCGGATGGCAGCATCCTGCCGACCGATGTTTCGTTGAGCTTTATGCGCTTTCGTGGTGGTGAATACCTGGTGGTCTACCTCAACGACGTCACCGAACGTCGTCGCGCCCTGGCGGCGTTGCAGGAAAGCGAAGCGCGGTTGCAGGGGATTGCGGCCAACGTTCCGGGATTGGTCTTCCGCCTTGAGCGGGCGCCGGTGACAGGGCAGATCGACTTTGCCTACATCAGCGAAGGCAGCGAGAGCCTGTCGGGTTATTCGCCAGCGACCCTGGCCCACCGTGACAAAGGCCTGCGCAGCCTGGTGCACCCGGACGACAAGGCCAGCTATCACCAGACTCAGGACCATGCGCTGGACACCGACAGTGACTGGTCGTGGCAGGGGCGGATTCTTACTCGTTCGGGCGAGCAGCGCTGGGCCGAGATCAAGGCCATCACTCGTCGGCTCGAAGATGGCGCCTATGTCTGGGACGGGATTGTCTGGGACATCAGCGAGAGCAAGCGCATCGAGCTGGAACTGGCCAGTTCCCGTGAGCAACTGCGTGAGCTGTCCGCTCACCTGGAGAGCGTGCGCGAAGAGGAAAAAGCGCGCATCGCCCGGGAAGTTCACGATGAACTGGGTCAGATGCTCACCGTACTGAAGCTGGAAACCTCCATGTGCGAATTGGCCTACGCCCAGCTCGACCCTGGTCTGAACGAGCGCTTGAACAGCATGAAACGCCTGATTGCGCAGCTGTTCCAACTGGTGCGCGATGTGGCGACCGCGCTGCGACCACCGATTCTCGATGCCGGGATCGCCTCGGCGATCGAGTGGCAGGCCCGGCGCTTCGAGGCGCGCACGCAGATTCCATGTCTGGTGCAGGTGCCGGAGAACCTGCCGGTGCTCAGTGATGCCAAGGCGATTGGGCTGTTCCGAATCCTTCAGGAAGCGCTGACCAATGTCATGCGGCATGCCCAGGCGCATACTGTCGAACTGACATTGACGCTGGAAGGTGACGAGTTGTGTCTGACGGTGAGCGATGATGGCGTAGGATTTGTCCCCGCCACGGGCAGGGCAACGTCCTTCGGTGTGGTCGGCATGCGTGAGCGGGTGTTGATCATGGGCGGGCGGTTGTCGCTGGAGAGTGAGCCGGGCGAGGGCACCACGTTGAGTGTGCGAGTGCCGGTGGATGAGGGCTGAAGTCTTCGTGGTGACTTTGCTTTCGTCATCGCGAGCAGGCTCGCTCCCACAGGGATTCGGGCAGGTGCGCAGATAGCTGATATACCCCGCAGTCCACTTTAGGAGCGAGCTTGCCCGAGAATGATCTTGGCTCTTACATAAAAAGAATGGAGAAGACTGTGATCCGTGTACTGGTAGCCGAAGACCACACCATCGTCCGTGAAGGCATCAAGCAGTTGATTGGCCTGGCCAAGGACTTGCTGGTGGTAGGGGAGGCGAGCAATGGCGAGCAGTTGCTCGAAACCTTGCGGCATGTGCCCTGCGAAGTGGTGTTGCTGGACATCTCCATGCCTGGCGTCAATGGCCTGGAAGCGATTCCAAGGATTCGTGCGTTGAACAATCCGCCGGCCATCCTGGTGTTGTCGATGCACGACGAGGCACAAATGGCTGCCCGGGCATTAAAGGTCGGCGCCGCGGGTTATGCGACCAAGGACAGCGATCCGGCGCTGTTGCTGACAGCGATCCGCAAGGTCGCGGCGGGCGGTCGCTACATTGACCCGGACCTGGCGGACCGCATGGTCTTCGAAGTCGGCCTGACCGATTCGCGGCCGTTGCACTCATTGCTCTCGGAGCGTGAGTTCTCGGTGTTCGAACGCCTGGCCCAGGGCGCCAACGTTAACGATATCGCCCAGCAACTGGCCCTGAGCAGCAAAACCATCAGCACCCATAAGGCGCGGCTGATGCAAAAGCTCAACATCACCTCACTGGCGGAACTGGTGAAGTACGCGATGGAACACAAACTCCTGTAGATCTGAATGCGATCCCCTGTAGGGGCGAGGCTTGCCCGCGAAGCTTTTAGCGCCAGCGCGGGCGCCTTCGCGGGCAAGGCTCGCTCCTACAGGAATCTCGTCGTCATATCCATTTGCGACA